>JAKSBO010000454.1 GCA_022361095.1 Desulfobacterales bacterium
AAAGCTTCATCGGCTTGGAAAATAAGAACTTCTGGACATTGTGTCAATTAGTATTGTTTGCATTGCACTATTTTTCTGATATTAAATCGATATTATGAAAACAGTTATTGTAGCAAACGGCTCTCTGTGTCAGACAAAGGGACTCTTAGACCGGATACAACAAGCGGACATGGTTATTGCCGCAGACGGCGGCGCAGTTCATCTTCATCAGATGGGCATTGTTCCAGGGATTATCATCGGCGACCTTGATTCCATTCCCGGGGACATCCTTTCATTTTTTAAGGAAAAACAGGTTAAAATATCAAAATATCCGGCACGCAAGGACCAGACAGATATGGAATTGTGCTTGGAATATGCCATACACAGTGGCTGTACAGACCTTGTCATTATGGGGGCCACCAGCACCCGCCTTGACCATACCCTGGCAAATATTTTCATTCTGCGCAGACTTGCAGACCAAGGCATCCCAACCACGATCATGGATGCACATAATGATATTCATATTGTTGTTTCCCAATTGACACTCACGGGCCGACCCGGGGACCTGCTGTCCGTTATCCCGGTATCCGATCATATTCAGGGGTTGACCCTGGAGGGGTTGGAGTACCCGCTCACGAATCAAAGCCTTTGCATGGGATCAACCATGGGAATCAGCAATGTATTCACACAGAATAAAGCCTGTATCAATCTTAAGTCCGGGGCTGTACTGGTTATAAAACCCAAAGGAGAGAACTGACCGGCTGTCTGTCAGGACTCCTTTGGGGTTTCTTCTTTGTCTTGGCCGGCCTCGCCCTCTTCACCCTCGGCGGACTCCTCTTTGCTTGGTACAACCGTATGTTCAATGATAAATTCTTCCACCTTGGCGGCAGAAAGGGCAACAATCACATGATCAATGACAACTTCTTTGATCAGCCCTTCCATATACGGGTTAAGTATGGCTTTGACCTTTTCCTTCTGAACCTTGATGCGATCAAAATCAGAAACATTATCATAGGTCAGCGACGCCAGGTACATGATGGCGGCATCCCTGGCCCTGGGATGAAATTGGGGCACCGGTTGTTCCGGCATCAGCTCCAAAAGTTCCAAATGCATACTTAAACACAGGTAGCGGTCCTGGGCGCCGGAAGAATGCTTGTCCAGATTAACGGCATAGGGCGCCATGGCAACAATTGGATTGCCGTCCCCCGGACCACCCTTCCCCTTCTTTTGAACCGATTTAGTCCACTCTTGCTTGCGGCCGTTTTCACCCTCAAGAATCATCAGCTTCTTGCTGAGTTCAAGTACTTTGTAAAAATAAGTGTGATCTTTTTCCCAGACATTTTCTATATCTGAATCCACAACGGTAAAAATAAGCTGTCCTTCGTCTAAGTGCCAGGTACCGGCAGCAGTCCCCCTGGAAGCCACAATCTTAGAAGTCACATCTGAAATCCTCACAGAAGATTTCCAAGTGCCTTTCATATCAATGGCGGTGAGAATATAAGTGCGACTACTGAAGTTAACCCAGTTACCCAGAACCAGATCCGTATTTTCTTTGTCTTCTCCGCCGCACCCTGCAATACCGGCAAGGATAATGACAATGAGGCTGCAGACAACAGCACACCTGTTCAAAACCACGTTTTCAACCTGTTGTTCCATGGCATTTCCCCGAAAAATTTACATTGGAATATATTCGATTTTCTCTTGTGATCACACAGGCTACCATGGTCGAGGTTACGGGTCAACCAGGACAAAACCCATTGGCGCTTGCCTCATGCCCAAAAAATAGTATACAATGAAATTTTAGAAACTAGAATATCATAAAAATTCCATTTAATGATAAAGAACCCGGACACTATATATACAGACTAACCATGGCCGTAACAGAACTGAGCAATCAAAGATGTCAAACCCTTTTGATATCAATTCGTAAAATCATCCAGGCAGTTGACATTCATTCAAGAAAGCTGAATAAAAAATTTGGCCTGACCGGCCCCCAGCTTATTGTACTCCAGGAAATTTCCTCCCACGGTCAAATTTCCATTACCCCTTTATCCCGGGCCACAAGCTTAAGCCAGGCAACCGTGACGGATATCACCAAGCGCCTTGAAAACCGCGGATATATTGCCAGAAAAAAAAGAGAGGATGACAGGCGGGCCGTCAGTCTTTTTCTCACGGAAAAGGGGCAGGATATTATCCGGAATCTGCCGCCACTGCTCCAAGAAACATTCACGGAACATTTTTCCGATATTGAAGATTGGGAGCAGATGATGATCATAAGCGCCTTTGAGCGGGTGGTCAGCCTGATGGCCGCAGATAAAATAGACGCATCACCCATCCTGCTTTCAGGCCCCATCCAACAGCCCCCCAACAGTTAGAAAGATTTATGATGCATCAATTATTTCCATCCACGTTGTGGATGGTATGTACTCAAATAAGACTAAAAAGGCGTCTTTTGTTTTTTTGGGAACAAAGACGCCTTTCTTAAAATAACACAAATAATATAGCGCTTGGTCTAACGGTCATGGGCCGACCTGGTCTATCAACATCCAGGCTCACCCCACAACAAAAGATGAAAGAAACTCAGTGGTTTATTGGTTCTTTCATATAAACTTATCCGCAGGATCCTGAACAGCCCCCGCAGTTGCCGCCCTGACCCAGATCAAGACCTGAATCAAGGCTGAACCCCATACCGTTAAAATCTATTTTAATCATTTGTGCTTTTTCCATAAACTCTTTGTCTACCAGAAATTTCAGCCCTTTGATGTCAAAAAGGTCGTCGCTGTCTTTAGGCTCATCCAGAGCCATTGCTAAAGAGGGACCCGCTCAGCCGCCGGAGTTAAGAAAAATCCGGATGGGGGAAGGCTCATTCCCCTGAAAATAATTGTCGATCTGCGTTTTGGCAGCATCTGAAAGTTCAATCATTAAAAATACTCCTTTTATTCAGTATATGGATCCCAGGCCGTAGCCCGTTCTTAGCATTAAGTTTAACCATGCATTATTGTGTGTCAATCAATATCTTGCCTTTTGGGCTCATTTGTAACATATTAAAGTTTTGTCTCTTTTGCTTTATATGTCGATTTATTTATGAATGTACCAGCCATGAAACTGTCTGTTCCCTTTATTCCGGACGAAGGCTATGCCCGATTTCTCACCCGACATGCATCAAGCCTTTCTTCCATATATTTTGCATTGCCTTCAGGGCCGATAACCGACGCAAGGGTGCGAATCGCTCAGGGCCTTGTCCCTGAAACCCGTGATCTGAGCACCACACTGTCTTCGTTAAAGGCAATTGATAAATATATTTTGATGAACACCCGCTTCATGCCCCCCGGTGTCTATGCAAACAACACTATTTTGTCCGGTATACTCGACGATATTGCACGCCTTGACAAAAAATTCGGCATAAAAGGCATTGTACTTTCAGATATGTATTTATTGCAGGCACTTGACCAAACAGAACATGATATTGTTCCTTGTCTTGAACTGGTGCCGGGAATAAACGCCATGCAGGACACCCCTGAAAAATTATTCTCTTTTTTTGAACTGCTTGGATTTTCCCGTTTCAAAAAGCCGACCCGAATCATACCGGACCGCGCGTTAAACAGAAATCCTGAAAAACTGGCCCTCCTGTCAAAGGCTGTCAAAACCTACGACCCGGACATACGCATTGAACTTTTGGCCAATGAGGGCTGCATTTATCAATGCCCTTTCAAGCTCAGCCATGATGCCCATATCTCCCTTTCAAACACCGGACTTGCCAGGGAAAGCACATTTCGGATGAACCAAAATCTTGGATGCCAGGCCTATTTCAACCTTAGCCCCCACGCATTTCTTAAGTCCCCTTTCATCCGGCCCGGGGACATTCATCATTATCAGGGCATTGCCGACGGGATAAAGCTTTGCGGCCGTACCCGGGGCGTACGGTTTTTAAAAACATGCATCAGAGCCTATGTCAAAAGGTGTTTTGACGGCAACCTTCTTGACCTGATGGATACACCGGAAATACTTGCCCGGCAATGGCACATAGACAATACCCGCCTAGGCGCACAGTTTTTCACGACCCTTACCTCCTGTACAAAAAGATGTAAACCATGTAAGATATGCTCTAAAATATTCAGCCAGGCTTCCTGGAAAAAAGAAATAGGGTTCAAATCTTATAAGGAATTCCAATGAAAATTCTTGTCACTGGCGGTGCCGGATATATCGGCAGCCATACCTGCGTCGAATTACTTAACCAGGGCTATGAAGTAGTGGTGCTGGACAATCTTGCCAACTCGTCTGCCAAGGCCCTTGACCGGGTCAGAACCATTACGGGAAAAGAGTTATCGTTTTTCCAAACGGATCTGCTGGATCAAGCCGCCACTCATGCGGTATTCAGTGCCCATAAAGATATTGAGGCCGTGATCCACTTTGCCGGACTTAAGGCTGTGGGAGAATCGGTTTCACACCCGTTGCGCTATTACCATAATAATATCACCGGCACCTTGAACCTGATTTCTGCCATGGAGAAATCAGGTGTTACCGCCATTGTATTTTCATCATCCGCGACAGTTTACGGGAACCCGACCCATCTTCCCATCACCGAAGATTTCCCGCTATCCGTAACCAATCCTTACGGCAGAACCAAACTGATGATAGAAGAAATCCTGTCAGACCTTTACACAGCCGATCCCAAATGGCACATCGCCCTGCTGCGATATTTCAATCCGGTAGGGGCACATCCGTCCGGTGACATTGGCGAAGATCCCAGGGACATTCCCAACAATCTGATGCCCTATGTGGCCCAGGTCGCCATCGGGCAGTTACCCCGGGTCAATGTTTTCGGCAATGATTACGACACCCCCGACGGTACAGGCGTCCGGGATTTCATCCATGTCACCGACCTTGCCAAAGGACATATCAGCTCTCTTCATCGGCTCATGAAAACCCCAGGTGTTGGGATTTACAACCTTGGCACCGGCCGGGGGTATTCCGTAATTGAAATGATTAAAGGGTTTGAAAAAGCCTGCGGACACAATATCCCCTACGAAATTGCGCTTCGCCGGCCGGGCGACATTGCCGCGTGCTGGGCGGATCCGTCTAAAGCCGAGCGGGAACTTGGCTGGAAAGCCACCCTGGACATGGATGATATGTGCAAAGATGCATGGCACTGGCAGCAAAAAAATCCAAAAGGATATGATTCATAAGGAGGATGTTATGGCTTCATTTATTTCCGAATTTGAAAGGATTATCAAAACAGGGGAAATACATTCAGACACCCTGATGCAAATTTTAAACCTTGATGAAGACCAACAGCAGGCAGTGGTTGAACAGCTTGCCCTGGCCCAGGATAATGTTGCCTATGACATTTTATCATTCCTTATGAACACCATGGGCCCCACCCACCCGCTTCGCTCGCGTCTGCATCAACTCACCATGGACAGGGCCCATATGAATTTCAAATTTGCCATGATTCTGATAAACCACACCAACCCGGCCCAGCCCGGCCCTGTATCCCATTTTATCAGGCACATTTTAAGCAAAGAGACTGATAAAGACCTGCTCAAGGACATTTTCCGGGCCGCAGGCCGCCTTGGTATGGAATTTCTTGTTGATGACTTGGCCGAATTTGTTTTTTACGATGATCTTGAATTGCGTAAAGAAGCGGTGACGGCCATGGAACGTATTGGAACGAACAAGGCCCTGCAGAAATTGGAACAGATCGCACAAACCGACAAATGCGATGGGGACATTCTGGATGCCCTGGCCTTCTTAAAGGGTAAACGAAAAGCCACCCCTGCACCCCAGCCCAGAGCAACACCCCAACCCTCCCAACGGCCTAAAACACCCAGCCGCCCGGCCCCATCCCAACAGGCCCAGCCCAGCCGCCCCCCTGATGACCCCAATCTTCGCCTGCTGGTTTCCCCTCAAATTGAAGACCGGTTAAGGGCCTTTAAATACTTTGAGGATAAAGGTTCTGAAGTTGCCGACGCCCTGCATGACAATCTGGAAAATCAGACTCCCGATCTGCTGGAAAATCTGCTAAAACTTGTTGCCAGAACCATTCCCCAGGAGTCCCTAGGCGATCTTCTGACCCTGTCTGAAAAAAAAGACCTTAAAAATTCCGCCCGTTTTTCTTTGTATAATGCCCTGTCAAATTACCCTGAACTTGAATCCACAGCACCCATTGTCAAGGCGGTCACAGATCCGGCTATTTTTGTGAGCATGGCGGCCATCAGGGCGTTAGACACGCACTGCTCTGATTATGTGGTCGCCGAAATCAGAAAAAGAATTGAATCCGGTACCAAAGCAGGAGAAATGTTGGCCACAACGATTCTGGATACATGCGTGCCCCGGCTCATAGAAGCATTGATGGCCTCGGACACATTTTCATATATCAGTTCAAACTATCTGAAATCTTCTGCTCAGATCAGGAGCATTGATACCTGGATCAGCATCCTTGAAAAACGAAATCGAATGTCCACCGCTAAAAAATTTGTCCGGATCAGGGAAACTCAAAGCCAGGTCAACCGCCCTGTGGTTGTGGTGGTTCATCAATCAGCACCATACAAGGATGTATTTTCAAGACTCATTCACAGATGCGGATTCTCCGCCGGCACTTTTTCAGGCCCCCAGGAGGCATTTGAGT
>JAKSBO010000851.1 GCA_022361095.1 Desulfobacterales bacterium
AGAAGGCGGGCTATGACGTCACCATAGCCAATGATCCCAGTGAAGCCCTTGACCTGTTTAACAAAAATTCCGAAAAATTTGATCTGGTGATTACGGATCTGACAATGCCCGGGATGAACGGCGATAAGCTCACGGCAAAGATACTTGAGATCAGGCCGGGTATTCCGGTGATACTGTGCAGCGGATATCAAAACAAACAGGTGACGGAAACTGAAATGAAACATTTATGGCATGCATTTGTGCAAAAACCCATTAAGCAGGAGAATTTCATCAATACCATAAGAAATGTGCTTGATAAAAACACAAAGGGGGTAGTAGCACCATGACAGAAAGCCAAAACACATCAAAGCAGAAAATAAATGTCCTGGTGGTGGATGATGAAAAAAGTAT
The DNA here is from genome assembly GCA_022361095.1 of Desulfobacterales bacterium. Taxonomy (GTDB): domain Bacteria; phylum Desulfobacterota; class Desulfobacteria; order Desulfobacterales; family Desulfobacteraceae; genus Desulfobacter. The sequence goes on from JAKSBO010000851.1 coordinate 391, forward strand.
CCTGAAGTTGGCCCAACGGCTGGTTAGGCAGGAAGGGTATGACTGCCTGGTTGCGTCAAACGGATTTGAGGCCATCGAAGTGATGGAAGAGACAGTGGTGGATGTGGTGATAACCGATATCGCCATGCCGGAGATGGGCGGTATTGAACTGACAAAACATATCAAAGAGAACTACTCCGCAGATATCATCATGATGACCGGTTACTTTAGGGATTTGTCTTATGAGAATGCCGTCACACAGGGCGCCAAGGATTTTATTCAAAAACCGTTCAGCACAAAAGAATTTCAAATCCGGCTTAATCGGGTCATCAAAGAGCGAGAGACCAATCAGGAACTCAAACAAAGCCTGAAGCGGATGAATGAAATTGTCGATGGGGTAATAAACAGCCTCTCTTCAACGGTGGATGCAAGAGACCCTTATACGGCCGGACACCAGAAGCGGGTGGCACAGCTTGCCATTACAATCGCCAGATTCATGGGGCTTGAGAACACAGAGGTTTCCAGTATCCGCATGGCCGGCATTCTGCATGATTTAGGAAAAATCGCCATCCCGGCCGAAATTCTGTCAAAACCCAGCACCTTGTCGGACATCGAATTCAGTTTGATAAAAACCCACCCCCAGGTGGGGTTCGACATCCTTAAAAACATCAATTTCCCCACGCCTGTGGCCCGGATCGTTCACCAGCACCATGAACGAATAGACGGTTCAGGCTATCCTTTAGGACTTTCGGAAGAGGAGATCCTGCCCGAGGCAAAAATACTAACAGTGGCGGATGTGGTTGAGGCAATGTCTTCCCACAGGCCATACCGGCCGGGGCTTGGCATGGACAAAGCATTGGCGGAGATCACAAAAAACAAGGGCAGGTTTTATGACCCGAACGTTGTGGATGCCTGCCTTGAAATAACAGCCAAAAACTATACATTTGACGGGTGACCCATTGAGTAAAACACATGCCTACCCGGTTCTGATTGTGGATGATGAAAAAATTATCGCCGCGATTATCCAAAGGATTTTGGAGCCGGAAAACATCAAAACGGAGTATGCGCAGGACGGTGAGCAGGCGTTGCTGAAAATACGTCAGGCCGAAATTCCCTATTCACTTGTGATCAGCGACCAGAAGATGCCGGGAATGACAGGTGATGTCCTGCTTGAAAAAGCCACCCTGATTTTACCGGACACCCCTAGATTTCTGATGTCAGGTTATTCGGACCTTTCTGCAGTCATTCGGGCCATAAATAACGGGGCAATCAACCGGTTCATTTCAAAACCCCTGGATAATCAGGCGTTCGTTCGGGCCGTTTTAGATGCCGTGACGCAATTTGAGGCCGACATCGAGGCCAAACGCCTGTTCGAGGAGGCCAAAACCCAGAACCTCAAGCTGTTTGAACTTTATAAAGAGCTGAAGCAGGAAACACAGATGTTTGACAAAATCCTGGAAGGGCTGGATGCGGAAATTGCAGAGGAGACCGATAAAATGGATGCGTTAAAGAACGCTGATTTAAAAAACAAAAATACACTGGACCACATTGAACAAACCATGAAAAATAAAAACATCCTGACCCAAAAGAACCTTACCGGGTTTGCCGCCCAGATCAAAGAAGAAATATATATCCAGTTCCAGGATATTGCGGTAAGAAACGGTTTAACAATGCCGGGGCAAAGCTGATGACGACCATAAGCCAAGACATACTGGATTCCGGAATTTTAATTGTGGATGATGAACACAATATTCTTAAAGCATTGCGCAGGCTGTTAAAACGCCATGGGTTCACCACTGTCAATACGGCATTAAACGCGGAACAGGGATTAACCATTATCCGGAATGCAGAAAAACCTTTTGCCGTGATTTTGTCGGACCAAAACATGCCGGGCATCAGCGGGTACGCATTTTTTAATAAAGTGATGGCCCTTTGCCCGGATTCAAGACGGATACTGATGACAGGCTACCATGATTTTGATGCTGCCATGGATGCCATTAACCAGGGCGGGATTCACAAGTACATTACCAAACCATGGGAAGACACGGATTTATTGAGAATGCTGACCCAAGAGATTGAAACCTATCACAGCATCCATGAAAAAAGACGAATCCAGGTCATCA
>JAKSBO010001000.1 GCA_022361095.1 Desulfobacterales bacterium
AGCCACGGGCTGACCTGACATATCAGCTGCCAGGCTCAGCCCACAACAAAGTTTGAAAGATTTGAGTAACTTACACATACTTTCTTATAACGGCCATGGGCCGACCTGGTCTATCAGCACCCAGACTCGCCCCACAATAAAACATGAAAGAAACTTAGGCGCTTATTGGTACTTTTATATAAAAAAGGATGAAACCAGTTGATATGCAAGGATGAAATCCCCATGACTTCTGCAATACTGGGGTAATACCTTTCTGACAGATTCCTTAAACCGGGGGTATATCCACAATCTTTGGTTTATGATAATATGCCGTGCCTGAAAGATGAATTTTAATTTAAGGATCTGACGTGACAAAACTTACCGGTGCCCAGCGCAAATATCTAAGGGGCCTTGCCCATAATTTAAACCCTTCGGCCTTTGTGGGGACAAAGGGGGTGACAACTGCCTTGACCCAAGAGATGGACAATGCCCTGAACGCATCTGAATTGATCAAGATAAAATTTATTGATCACAAGGAAAAGGATGTAAAGGCTGCTTTGCTTGATGAGATTACAGTACGGCTTAAATGTTATGTTGCCGGCACCATAGGCCACGTGGCTGTGCTTTATCGCCCCCATCCGGAGTCTGAAAAGCGAAAAATCACATTGGCTTAAATCAACGATTTAAAGGGGGTGCCACCATGCAGGAAACTTCATTTATCGTGCTTAGGGGCAACAGTATGCGGCTGGACGGCGGCACCATGTTCGGTAACGCAGCCAAGGCCCTGTGGCGGAAATGGATGCCGGCAGATGAAAACGGCATGATTGATATTGCCTCAAACTGCCTGCTGGTAAAAACCGGGAATCACAATATATTATTTGAAACCGGGTGCGGCGCATATCTCTCCCCTGACATGAAACGGCGCTTTGCCGTTAAAGAAGCGTCGCATATATTGATGCAATCCCTGGCAGAAGAGGGGTTAACCGATGCAGACATCAGTCATGTTGTTCTGACGCATCTTCATTTCGACCATGCCGGGGGACTGTTGAGCGCCTGGGAACCGGAACGGGAACCTGAGCTGCTTTTTCCCAAGGCGCTTTTTGTGGTAGGGGAGGAAAATTTTAAGCGATCCAAATCCCCCCACTACCGTGACCGGGCATCATTTATTCCGGGCCTTGCTGAGAAACTCCAGGCCTCAGGGCGCCTCGTGTTTAAGCAGGGCGGGGACCGGCTGGTTGTGGATGAACTGGGGGTTGAATTTTCCCCAAGCCAGGGACATACCCCGGGGATGCTGATTCCCTGGATTCAGGCCCAAACGGGGACCGTGATTTATACCGCGGATCTCATCCCGGGACTGCCCTGGGTAAATTTGCCCATTACCATGGGATACGACCGGTTTGCCGAAAGGCTTGTGGACGAGAAAAAAGAGATGCTGGACCGGGCCGTTGATGAAAAAGCCCTGCTGGTCTTTCCCCATGACCCCGACTATGCGGCGATCCGCGTTGAAATGGATCCTGTGAAAAAACGGGTGATGCCGTCACAGCGCTTTGAAACTTTAAATATAACGCTTTAGATTAAAAATAAGGACAATCATAAAATATGAAGGTAGGCATTATCGGACTTCCCCAGACAGGGAAGAAGACATTGTTTCAGATTCTGACCGGAAACGAGATTACTGATCCGGCCAAGGCCTTTAAGCCGGTGCCGGGCACCGCCGACATTTTGGATTCCAGGTTTGACCGCTTGGTGGAGATGTATCTCCCCAAAAAAGATGTCAAGGCGCGTCTTGATCTGGTGCTTTTGCCCAAAATGGAGGCTGAGACTATTTCAAAAGGGGATATATTTAAGGACATATCCGATATGGACGCCATTTGCCATGTGGTCCGCGCCTTTGAGGATGAGGCGGTTTACCATGCCGAAGGCAGTGTGGACGCCCTTCGTGATTTTAATATGGTGAATTCCGAGCTTGTGATGCATGATCAGATTTTCGTGGAAAAGCGTATTGAGCGGCTTTCTGCCATGATTAAGAAAATCAAGGATGAAGACCAGAAAAAAGAGTTGGTCTTGATGGAGAAGATGCTGGCCCATCTGGAACAGGAACTGCCCCTTCGGCTGCTTGAGTTATCCGAGGATGAGGAAAAGCTGATTCGCTCCTATCCGTTTATTACGTTGAAAAAACTGGTGGTCGCGGTCAATGTGGCCGAAGATGATCTGGGGAATACGGATATTCTGGATGCCTTCAAAGAGAGTTGCGATGCCCTGGCCATAGAGGCGATGCTCGTATCGGCAAAGGTGGAGGCGGAAATCGCCATGCTGGACAGTGCCGAGGAAAAGCAGGAGTTCCTTGAAGATCTAGGAATTACCTCCACAGCCCTGGAAACGCTGACAGCCCTTTGCCTGAAATCATTGAACCTGATTTCGTTTTTTACCGTGGGTGAAGACGAGGTCCGGCAATGGCTGGTGAGAAAGGAAGCCAAGGCCCCCACAGCCGCAGGCGTTATTCATTCCGACCTTGAGCGCGGATTTATCCGGGCCGAGGTGTTCAAGTATGACGAACTTATGGCGCTTGGTTCTGAAGCAGAGTTGAAAAAGAGCGGTAAGTTCTATGTGGAGGGCAAGGATTATGTTGTCCAGGACGGGGATATTTTAAATATCCGTTTTTCTGTGTAGCAACATAATTCAGGACAATACTTATTTCTTTTTATAAGAAAGTCTGGGTAAGTTACCAAGATCTTTCAAACTTTGTTGTGGGCTG
>JAKSBO010000373.1 GCA_022361095.1 Desulfobacterales bacterium
CATCAATAATGGATTCGATTTTTAAAATCAGATCCATGGAAAAATCACGGTCGGTCCGAATCATAAGATTCAACTTGATCAAGGTATCCAGGATCTCCTTAAAATCAGCACCCGGGTCTTTCTTTTCAGCAGCCGGAGAGGACTGATCTTCAGGGCCGGATGAGACTGTTGGTGCTTTAAGGCTCCGAATAATCAGGCTTAGAGTAAATAGCGCAATAATAAATACGGCAGATATAATCATAATGGTCATGAAATATTTCCTTCCAGATTTTTTAGTGCCCGGCCCAAAACCGTAAATTTTGCCGATGACGCAGTTGACCGCAAATTTTAATCCTTGAAATACGCCATGTATTCCCCAGGTTAAAATATACGCCCGCCTTGTACTCAACAAATTTTCCAGGTTTTCGGTCAGACACTATTTAGAAAAGCCTTACTTTCTATGAAAGTACCAATAAGTTACTAAGTTTCTTTCATGTTTTGTTGTGGGTTGAGCCTGGGCGCTGATAGACCAGGACGGTAGTACTGTTATACATTAAATGGTGTGAAGTTCAAGTTATTCCGTCCTTTTAACCGTGTTGTCCAAGACAATTCATACCTCAAAGATGTTTCCGGTATTGTTATGCGCCGGGCGTCACCCATACCCCCATTTCCGTGAACCATGCCATACGGCACTGCACGGCCGAAAACCGTAAATTTTGCCCCGCCTTGTACGATATAAAATTTCCAGATTTTCGGTCGGGGCTAAATAGAATCCTTTGCGAATTATCTCTAATAATGATAAAAAATTTGCCAATAATATTCTATTCCAGCCGCATCCCGTGATATAAAAAAGGATAAAAGATAAACAGGTACCACGGATTAACTTGTTAAACCTAAACCATAAGGACGACGCAGGATGATAAAAAAAAATGTAAAACAGAAACTCATATTTGTTTGGAAAAGCTGGGGGGTTTCATTATTTATTGCTTTGATCATTGCAACATCATTTAAATCCGCCATTGCGGATTGGTATATTATCCCCACAGGTTCCATGAAACCGGCAATAGTTGAAGGGGATAGAGTGTTTGTGAACAAATTGGCTTATGATCTGAAAGTACCATATACGACATGGCATCTTGCAGAATGGGATGTCCCCCAAAGAGGTGAAATCGTGGTTTTTGCTTCACCTGTTGACGGAACGCGGCTGATAAAAAGAGTAATCGGCATACCTGGGGATACGGTAGAAATGAAGAACGGCCGGCTCATCATCAATGGAGAGAGCGTGAAATATGAACAGATTGATGATATCCCAAAGCACATTCACGCAAGCTCATATGACTTTACAGAAGATCTAAACGGCACCCGGCATCCGGTTCGGTTTACGCCTCACCGGAGAGCGATTCGGTCATTCAAATCATCAGCCGTTCCCGAGGGGAAATATTTTATGATGGGTGATAACCGTGATAACAGCGCAGATTCAAGATACTTCGGATTCGTTGACAGAGACAGCATCCTTGGGCAGGCAAGATACATTGTCATTTCACTGGACATCAACGATCATTACCAGCCACGCTGGCGGCGCTTTTTTACCGCGTTACTATAAGTCCGTTTCGGTAATGGCGCTACAATCCTTGAAAAATGATAAACAATGGAGTTAACGATATGACTTCAATCATGAAAATATTGGTTGCGGAAGACGGCCGTACGGCAAGAAGCATGCTCGAAGCAGTCCTGACCAAATGGGGATATGAGGTAACCACGGTATGTGACGGCACCCAAGCCTTGGGCGCGCTCCAGGGAGCGGATGCGCCGAACCTGGCAGTGCTTGACTGGGAGATGCCGGGAATAAGCGGCCCTGATCTTTGCCGCAAACTTAGGGAAGGAGCACGACAAGATCCGCTTTATCTGATTCTTCTCACCGGCAGAAATAAGCCGGATGATATCGCACATGGACTTGAATCAGGGGCGGATGACTACATTGCCAAGCCCTATAACATTACTGAGCTGAAAGCACGGGTTGATGCGGGCCGGCGTCTGCTGACGCTGCAAAACCAGATGCGGGAGCGGGAAAAATTGCAGGGCGTGCTGGAAATGGCCGGTGCGGTCTGCCATGAACTCAACCAGCCGTTGCAGATCGTTTTGGGGTACGCGGAAATGCTGCTTGAAGAGGAAGATAACAACAGTGATACCCTGACAACCATCAAAAAAGAGATTGACCGTATCGGGGAGCTGACCCGGCGGATTATGAAAATTACCCGGTATCAGGCCAAACCCTATTTGGAAAGCCGTATCATTGATATTGATCAGTCGTCCGATTAGGCCGAAAATTATTCTGATAACGGCCATGGGCCTGCCTGGCCTGTCAGCGTCCGGGCCCGACCCGCAAAAAAAACACGAAAGTCATGTTACAATTGGTTGAGACGCCCTCATATGCAATTGCCTGCCCATTGACTTTCCCTTATGTAATGATTACTTCCTTTTGCCGTTTGCAGACGGTATAATAGCGTCTTACCGGTATCAGCCCAGGTGTTAACGGCCAAAAGACAAGCGGGCCAAGCGCCTTTGGCAACGCGTTTATATATTGAAAATGAAAACCAGGAGGCAGGAACATGAATACGGCCGGATCAGGCATTAAGCTTATTGTTTGCATCATGGCTGCAGCAATGATGGCCCTAGCCGGATGTGCGTCATCCAGCTCCAATGTTTATACGTATGAACAGGCCATGCAAGCCCAGACCGTGGATACAGGGACTGTGGAATCGGTTAAGTCCGTTCTCATCCAAGCCGCCAATCCCCCGGTCATTGGCGGTGCCGTCGGCGGAGTGACCGGAGGTGTGCTCGGCAGCACCATCGGCAGAGGCCATGGCCGGGATGTGGCCACCATTGTCGGTGCCCTGGCAGGTGCGGCCATCGGTGCCGCCGTTGAAAAGAAGGCCGGAACCAAAAACGGTTTAGAAATTGTTGTGAACCTTGACAGCGGACGGACCATTGTGGTGGTCCAGGAGGCGGATGTGCCTATGTTCCCCGGGGACAGGGTGCGGGTGTTAACCGCCCCGGACGGCACCACCCGGATTTCAAAATAATGTTTGAACGAAAAGCCCCCCACCTGCGGCGTTGCTGCACAAACCTAAAATCCTCACGTACTTTAGTACGCTCCGGTTTTAGCTTTGCTTGCGCCTTGCATCTGGGCAGCTTTTCATCCAAACAAGGGGTTTCGGTCAAACACTAAAATAGTATTCAGACTAAACGTCACCCATCTGCACGTTACAGAATAAGTCGAAAGCATATTTACCAATTGTACATTTTGGTCACAAATGGTTATAAATTTTTCTGTCCTTGCATCTGGGGAACCTCAAGTCCAAACATGATTATATATTGAGTAGCAGGAGAATATGAAAAAAAACAGTGCAGTAAATGATAAATTAAGAAATGTTGCCATCATTGCCCATGTTGACCATGGAAAAACCACGCTGGTGGATGCCATGTTTAAACAAAGCGGCATGTTCCGGGAAGGCCAGGACGTGGATGACCGGCTCATGGACTCCATGGACCTGGAGCGGGAACGGGGCATTACCATTGCCGCCAAAAACTGTTCGGTCACATGCAACGGGGTAAAAATCAATATTATCGACACCCCGGGCCATGCCGATTTCGGCGGTGAAGTCGAGCGCGCCCTCTCCATGGCCGATTCAGCAATTCTGCTGGTGGATGCCTCCGAAGGGCCGTTGCCCCAGACCCGGTTTGTACTCAAAAAAACCTTTGAGGCAGGTCTTCCCGTTCTTGTAATCATCAACAAAATCGACCGCAAGGATGCCCGTCCCGATGAGGTACTGGACATGGTCTACGATCTGTTTATCGACCTTGGTGCCACGGACGACCAGCTTGATTTCACCTATCTTTACGCCATTGGCCGGGACGGAATAGTCAAACGGGAACTGGAAGAAGAGGTGGACAACCTTAGGGTGCTCTTTGATATCATTATCAATGAAATGCCGGCACCCTCCTATGACCCTGACGCACCCTTCCAGATGCTGGTGTCCGACCTTGGCTATTCCGACTACCTTGGGCGTCTTGCCATCGGTAAGGTATTCAACGGCTCAGCCGCCTCCAACGCATCCTTGGTATGCATGGATGAAGACGGCGGCCAGCAGCAGCTTAAGGTCTCCAAACTCCAATCCTATGACGGCATGACACTGGTGCCGGTGGACCAGGCGGACACCGGAGATATCGTTGTTCTGGCAGGGATCGAGGATGTAAAAATCGGTGATACCATTTGCACCCGGGAAAACCCCTTGGCCCTGCCCAGGATCTCAGTGGACGAGCCCACTGTATTCATGCGGTTTGCCATCAACACCTCGCCCTTTGCCGGCAAAGAGGGTAAAAACGTTCAGTCCAGAAAAATCAGGGAGCGCCTCCTCAAGGAGACCCTGCTCAATGTGGCCATCGAGGTGGAGGAGAGCAGCGAAGACGACAGTTTTGTGGTCAAGGGCCGGGGTGAACTGCAACTGGCCATTCTCATTGAAACCATGCGCCGGGAGAACTTTGAAGTATGCGTGGGACGGCCCAGGGTCATTTACCGCCAGGAAAACGGCAGGACCCTGGAACCCATCGAACATCTGTTCGTGGACTGCGATGAGGATTTCATGGGGGTGGTCACCGAAAAGCTCTCTGTGAGAAAGGGTAAAATGACCAACCTGGTAAACAACGGCAAGGGCCGGGTCCGTCTGGAGTTCTCCATCCCGTCCCGCTCCCTGATCGGGTACCGGGACGAATTCATGACCGACACCCGGGGCACGGGGATCATGAACTCCTATCTGTCCGGGTATGAACCATATCGCGGGGATTTCCCCGTTCGCTACACCGGTTCCATTGTGTGCGACCGCCAGGGGAAGGCGGTGCCCTATGCCCTGTTCAACCTGGAACCCCGGGGACGGCTGTTCATCTCACCGGGCACCCCGGTATACGAAGGCATGGTGATCGGCGAGCACAACCGCCATTCCGACATTGACGTCAATGCCTGCAAGGAAAAAAAGCTGACCAATATGCGGGCCTCGGGAAAAGACGAAGCCACCATCTGCTCCCCGGTCA
>JAKSBO010000110.1 GCA_022361095.1 Desulfobacterales bacterium
AATATCTGCCAGGGCCATTTTGCAATCCCCGACAATGGGGCAGTCAACGTCAACATTTTTATGGATAGATGTGGGATCAATATCGATTTGAATGATTTTGGCATCCGGTGCAAATTTTTCAAGATTGCCGGTGACCCGGTCATCAAACCTTACACCGGCCGCAAAAATAAGATCACTGTGGCCGATACTCATATTTGCCCGGTAGGTACCGTGCATGCCCAACATGCCCAGCCAATTCTCATCAGTCCCTGGGAAAGCACCGAGACCCATAAGGGATGCCGTAACCGGGAGGTTGGCAAATTTTGCAATCCGGGTAAATTCTTTGCTTGCCCCGGAAGAGATAAGGCCGCCGCCGCCGAACATTACGGGCCGCCGCGCCTCTTTGAGCATTTTTACAGCCTTTGCCATCTGCTTTTTATTGGGTTTGTAGTTGGGCTTGTAGGTGCGCATTTTGATCGGTTCCGGCATTTGAAAATCAATGGTCGCCTGGACAATATCCTTGGGCAGATCCACTAGCACCGGACCCGGGCGGCCCGACCCGGCAATGAAAAAGGCTTCCTGGATAATTTCCGCAAGCTTGTTCGGATCTTTGACCAGGTAGTTGTGTTTGGTGCAGGGGCGGGTAATGCCGACAATGTCCACTTCCTGGAATGCATCGTTGCCGATCAGGGGCGTGGGCACCTGCCCTGTAAAAACAACGATGGGAATGGAATCGCAATGGGCCGAAGCAAGTCCCGTCACGGCATTTGTCGCACCGGGTCCCGAGGTGACCAGGGCAACGCCGGTGGTTTTGTGCGCCCTTGCATAGGCATCGGCCATGTGAACGGCCCCCTGTTCGTGCCTGACCACAATATGGCGCAGGTCGTCGTGTTTAAGAATTTCATCATGGATATCAATGGTGGCACCGCCCGGATACCCGAACATGGTATCAACTCCCTGCGCCTTTATCATCTTAATGAGGATTTGGGCCCCTGTTAGTTTCATTATCCGCTCCTTTATTTAAAAATGGCACCATTGCCGGCAGATGTCACCATCTTGGCATAACGGGCCATATAACCTTTTTTGATTTTGGGTTCGGGTTTTTTCCACTCTGCCTTTCGCTGGGCAATTTCCTCTTCCAACACCATTAATTCAATGGCTTTGTTCGGGATATCAATGCGGATCTGATCCCCTTCATTCACAAAGGCAATCAAACCGCCCTGGGCCGCTTCCGGAGATACATGGCCGATGCTTGCGCCCTTGGTGCCGCCGGAAAAACGCCCGTCCGTGATCAAAGCACACCGGTCATCGAGCCCCATGCCCGCAATGGCTGATGTGGGGGTGAGCATTTCGCGCATGCCGGGCCCCCCGGCCGGTCCTTCGTAACGGATCACGATGACATCGCCGGGATTGATCTGCCGTTCCATGATGGCGTTACTGGCATCTTCTTCGCAGTCAAATACACGTGCAGGCCCCTGGTGGGTCATCATTTCCGGGAGAACCGCAGACTGCTTAACCACACAGCCTTCGGGGGCAAGGTTGCCGAACAATACGGCAAGCCCGCCTTCCTTATGATAGGGATCATTAACCGGCCTGATGACATCCGGGTATTTTACCTTAACTTTTTTAAGGTTCTCTTCAATGGTTTTACCTGTGGCAGTTATAAGGCTTGTGTCGATCATGTTGTTGTCACTGAGTTCCTTCATCACGGCCTGGATACCGCCGGCGGCATCAAGGTCTTCAATGTGGTCCTTTCCGCCGGGGCTCAAAGAGCATAAATGGGGCGTTGTTTTGCTGACTTCATTGATCAGATCCAACGGGATATCCACACCGGCTTCGGCAGCAACAGCTTTGAGATGCAGCACCGTGTTGGTGGAACACCCCAGGGCCATATCCACGGCAAGGGCATTCATAAAGGCCTCTTGTGTCATGATTTTGTCCGGGGTAATGTCGTGTACAACCAGGTTCATGATCTGCATACCGGCAGCTTTTGCCAGGCGCACCCGGCTGGACATGGGGGCCGGAATGGTGCCGTTGCCCGGCAGTCCCATGCCGATGGCTTCGGTGAGGCAGTTCATGGAGTTGGCCGTAAACATGCCTGCACAGGACCCGCAGGTGGGGCAGGCTGAATTTTCCATTTCCAGAAGTTCTTCTTCGGTCATTTTGTTGCTTTGCACCGCACCCACAGCCTCAAATATAGTGATCAGATCAATTTTTTTGGACCGGTCATGGGGGTGGCGTCCTGCCAGCATGGGGCCGCCGCTGACAAAAATGGACGGAATATTAAGCCTTGCCGCAGCCATCAGCATGCCCGGCACAATTTTATCGCAATTGGGCACCATGACAATACCGTCAAAGGGGTGGGCTGTGGCCGTCACTTCAATGCTGTCGGCAATCAGCTCCCTTGATGCCAGCGAATAGTGCATGCCGATATGGTTCATGGCAACACCGTCACAAACACCGATGGTTGAAAATTCCATGGGAGTGCCGCCGGCCATGGAGATCCCGGCCTTGACGGCTTTCACAATGGAGTCTAGGTGCATGTGCCCCGGGATCAGTTCATTGGCGGAATTGGCAATCCCGATCAGGGGGCGGCTCAACTCCATATCAGTATACCCTAACGCTTTAAGCAGGCCCCGGTGGGGTGCCCTTGCCACGCCCTGTGTTGCAATGCGGCTTCTTTTCATTTTTTTAAAAGTCTCCTAAAAGCAAAAAAGCCGTTACCGGCCCCCCTTCGGGGCTGGTAACGGCTTTTTTAAATTAATCTTATTTAAGCCACTAATAGCCCCTTCGCCCGGAGGTGACAATAACCACCTCCACGATAATGAGGACCACTAGGCTGTTAATAATATTTGTTTTAATCATAATATTTTACTCTCAATTAAAAATATTTATTATATATAAATAACATTAATGTCAAGAAAAAATACGGCTTTCTCCAAATTTAAATCCTTGTACGATACAAAATTCCAGGATTTTCGTTCAGGCATTAAATTGAGGATCTTTGTTTATCAATGAAATTGTCGCAAATACTATTTCTCAATGGGCACGAATTAGGGTTTGACATTCAAACTGCCGGACAGTTATATTATTTTATATCCTTTCTTTAAGAAACATAAGATTGGCGCGACGCTAAATGATCACGGATAAAAATTTTTCAATTTGGCTGTCATCCAGTATGACGGCAATTATATCCTGTCTGGCAGGAATGGGGGTGTATGTAAAAACCCTTGCCCTGATCTCCCCTTCAATTGCCGCTATCTGCCTGATTTGGGCCGCACATTTTCTTTTAGGCGGGTACACCGGGGGCCGAAGCGTCATCCGGGGGCGCACTATTTTACTGATTTTCACCGCATATATCTCATGGTTTGCCTCTATTACCGGTGGTATTTTCAGTCCCGGACTCTTTTTTTTTATTATTGTCATGGCCGGAACGGTGCTGTTTGCTGATTTGACTGGTTTCTTTGTTTCATGCTGTTTTTTAGGCGCATTACTTGCCTTTTTTTATTGGGGGCCGTCCTGGGGACCGGGGGTGTTGAATCCCAATGAATTTCGCCTTGTGTTTTTTATCATTTTGTTTTCCGGTACCGGCGTGGTCCTGTTTTTAATTCTGAAAAAACAACAGGTATTGATTACAGAAAAGCAGGCGATTGTTGAACTTTACCAAAAAGTTCAAAATGATGCCGAAAACGCTATTGAGGTGAAAGACCGATTCCTGGCCAACATGAGCCATGAGATACGAAATCCCATGAACGGGGTAATAGGCATGCTTCATGTTCTTCTTGACTCCGAGCTTGACGCCGAGCAAAGACGACACGCAGATATTGCCTATAACAGCGTTAAGGCCCTTTTAACGATTGTCGATGATATACTAGATCTGTCCAAAATTGAAGCAGGCAAGATTGAACTTGATATCCGCCCCTTTGATCTTGAAATCGCCGTTAAGGATATTGTGGCGTTGCCGGAATTGCAGGCCAGGCAAAAAGGACTTGAGTTTATCTATAATATAGATGCGGATGTACCAAGGCTGCTCAAAGGCGATATCGGCAGAATACGCCAGGTGATATTAAATTTTACCAGCAATGCCATAAAATTTACGGAAAGCGGAGCTGTGAGCTTGAATGTGGCGCTTAAAGAGGACAAAGAAGCGCACGCGCGGATACATGTCAGCGTAGATGATACGGGTATCGGTATCAGCGAAAATGTCATAAAAGACCTATTTTCGCCTTTTGTTCAGGCCGATGCCTCTATCACAAAAAAATATGGTGGTACCGGCCTGGGGTTGTTCATATCAAAATTGTTTATTGAACTCATGGGGGGGCAGGTGGGGGTGAACAGCATTGAGATGATCGGTTCCACCTTCTGGTTTGAAGCCCCTTTTGAAAAACAACTGCCGGAAGAGATTGCCCAGGATTCGTCTGTGGTTCCGGTAAACGAAATCAGGGTGGTTGCCGTATCCGACAAACCGGAACCCAGTTCCCGGATGACTGAAATCCTCGACCGGATCGGCTTTCACTATAAAACATGCGGACACAATCAGCTTATTGAACTTTTAACGGCTGGGGCCAAAAGCGGAACGCCTTTTCATGTGGTCATCATGGAGGTTCATGAATCCGATCAATATGCAAGGAATATCGGCCGCCGGTTAAACCTGAACCCTGAATTAAACAGCCTGGCCCGCATTCTTGTCACGGCTGTGGGTAAGCAGGGGGACGCAAGGGAATTTGAAGGCTTGGGCTTTTGCGCATTTTTAAGTTTTCCGTTGGACAAGACAATTCTCCAGGATGCCGTCAGCATGGTGCTTTCTCCAACGTACAAAAAAAACGGCCAAGGCATTATCACCCGGTATGCCCTGGCCGAACGCAGGAAACGCGCATTTAAAATTTTAATCGTGGATGACATTGATACCAATGTTGTTACGGTAAAAGAGATTATCAAAAAACAGGGATATCAGACGGATTCTGCGTCCAACGGTATCCAGGCCGTTGAAAAGGTTAAACAGAATGAATATGATTTGATCTTCATGGACTGCCAAATGCCGGAAATGGACGGTTATGAAGCCAGTCGTCAGATCAGAGAATATGAAAGCTCAGAAAATCTTAGGTCAACACCCATCATTGCCATGACCGGAAACGCGTTTGAGAAGGATAGGCAGAAGTGCAGCGCAGCCGGCATGGATGATTTTGTTTCAAAACCGGTTAATCCCCATGCTTTAATTGAACTGATAAATATGTATAAGTCCGAAAGCTTAGCAAGTGAGATATTATCCATTCCCGATTATAATGTGCCTGATTCTGATAGCCGTAAGCTGGAAAAAAAAGAACAGGTCTCAGATGGTTTGGAAAAGAGTCATGCTTCCGCGCCTGTCTTTGACCGGACCGGGTTTCTTGAACGCTTTGGCAATGATGAGGAAATAGCTTCAGAAGTCCTTGCGTCATTTTTCCAGGAGGTGGACGGACTTGTTGATAACCTTATTGTAACGGTTAAAGAAGAGGCTTTTGATCCTGAATATGTTAAGGATTGCGCCCATGCCCTAAAAGGTGCTGCCGCCAATGTAAATGCTGAACAGTTGAGGCTTGCCGCCTTTGACATTGAGTCCAAGACGGGCTATAGTGTGCTGCCGAATCCATTATTCGATCCTGAAATGCTTGAGTTATATTTGAATCGGTTTAAAGAGAAAGCCATGTTATGATTGATATTAAAAATATGACCATACTGATTGTGGATGACATGAAAAGCATGCGCCTGACCCTGCGCAAAATGCTGCGTAATCTTGAAATCGGCAAAGATCTTTTGTTTGCGGACAATGGTCGCGCCGGCTTAAATATGTTGAAAAATTCTTCCTGCGATTTGCTCATCGTTGACTGGAAAATGCCGGAAATGAACGGCAGTGAAATGCTTGCCAAACTGCGCCGGGATAAAAATGTCAGGGACATTCCCGTTGTTATGGTTACCGCCGAAAACGAACGCGATATTGTGGCCGATGTTGCCGAATACGAAGTGGACGGATATTTACTTAAACCTTTGACCCTGGAAGCGTTAGACACAAAGATAAGAAGTGTTGTTGAGGCCGCCAATAACCCGGATATGGCAACGCTGCATCTGATTGAGGCAAGGGCGTGTGAAGAGAACGGCAATATTGAAGGCGCCATAGACGAAATTCAAAGAGCATTGGCACTTAAACCCAATGCGTCACGGATTTTAAGAAAGCTCGGGCTTTTATACCTTAAGATCAAAAAAAACAAAATAGGTGAAAAATGCCTTCAAAAAGCCGTTGCCGTAAACAGTCAGGATACCATATCCCGCAGCCATTTAGCCAAGCTGTACATCAACAAACGTGCTTATAAACGGGCTGCCCAGCTTTACATGGAGATTCTTGCTTTCAGCACAAAATATTTTGAATCTGCGGTTCGCTTGGGAGAAAAACTTTTGATGAACGGATTCAGGAAAGAGGCAAGAATGCTTTTTTCGCGTGTTATGTCAAAAAGTCGTTCCAACAAGGGGCTCCAGGGACAAATTATCAATATCTGCCTGGAGAATCAGGAATATGATTTTGTGGCCGGTATTGTCACTGAGGCGATTAAAGAAAATCCTTCAAACATGGATTTGATGTATACGGCCGGCACCATTTATCTTCAGACCGGTGATGAGGAAAAAGCCCTGGAGTGTTTTGTCACGGTTGACAAAAGCAGGCGCGGAGATATTAAAACCAAACTGCAGATCGCCAAGATTCATTTCAATGACAAACGCATTCTCCAGGCAGACGACTATCTGAACCGCATTTTGAGGATTGATCCGGCAAATAAGGAAGCCCTGAAAATGCGTCAACAAATATAGTGTCCATCCGGAAATAGGCTTTTTGTCCAATTCCTTGGTTGGCTGACAATTTCAATCCGCCTTGAACTTGGACAAAAATTCTTATTTCTGAACAGACACTGTTCTAATATTCAAACCCCCACATGATTAATGGTTGCAGCCATATAACCTGCCCCGAAACCATTGTCAATATTGACCACTGCAATGTTTGAACTACAGGAGTTGAGCATGCCCAAAAGGGCGGTCATGCCGTTGAAGCTCGTGCCGTAGCCAATACTTGTGGGCACGGCAATGACCGGCGACTTGACAAGGCCGCCCACCACCGAGGGTAATGCCCCCTCCATGCCGGCGGCAACAATAATAACGGATGCGCTTTCAAGGTCACTTTTGTGGGCAAAAAGGCGATGGATGCCTGCCACCCCGACATCAAAAAGTGTTTTCACCTGGTTACCCATAGCTTTTGCCGTTAGCGCGGCTTCCATTGCCACCGGAATATCGGAGGTGCCTGCGCTGACGATAAGGATTGTCCCCCTGCCTGTGATCTTTGGGGGCTGTTTTTCGATTTTTAACAGGTGCGCGTCATTAAAGTACTCCGCAGAGGGAAACCGGGAACAAACCACATCAGCTTTGTCAGGGTCAATACGGGTGACAAGCACAATGTTTTCCGATTGTTCAAGTTTTTCAAGAATGGCGATAATCTGTTCCGATGTTTTGCCCTGCCCGAAAATGACCTCGGGGAATCCTTTGCGAAGGGCTCTATGATGATCCACATGGGCGCAACCGATATCTTCAAATGAGAGATGTTTTAATTGATCTGCCGCCTGTCCGACAGCCAGTTCGCCCTCAGCCACCATGGAGAGAATTTTTGTCAGTGTGTCAATATTCATATAGCGTCTAAGCGTTTTGCCTTCTTAACCAGGCAAGACCTTTCCCTGTTTTATCTGTTTCTTTCGAAGACGGTGCATCTTCCTCGCCAGGCGGCTCTTCCTTAGGTACCGGTGCCGGCCGGGAAGCGATCACCTTGTCTTTTCCCCACTTGTAATGACCAAATTTACAATATCCCTGAACATTATTAAAACGGGCGTCAATGCTCTTGGGAATGGGGATCACATTACCTTCGACGGATGGTATCAGAAATTCGGCCAAAGGTATAGACCCGCCTCCGGATACGATAATGCTGTCAATGTCCCAGTCGTTTTTCCACAATCGGTTTAAATCAGAGGCGATCCCGGCGGCGGCGTGTGTATACACCCGCTTTTTAAGATTAATTACATTGTATTCCTTGCCCCGGATTTTAATCACGCCGGATTCAATGAATTTAGAAATTTTGTAAAGCTCAACATTGATGCCGCTTTCCTGGCGCAGTTTGTCCGCAATCACCGAAAAGCATTTGGAGACGCCTGTGTCCATGGTTGACGATCCCCTTTCAATGTACTGGAGATGGTCAAAAATAGAAAAATCCGTTGTTTTAAAACCAATATCCACCACCCCAAGCTTGGAGGCTGCAAGGTCCCTGTCGCAGATTTTTCCGTTGTCGTCAAAAATCAGGTTGAAAATGGACCCAATGGGCTGGGGTATGACATGCACCTTGTCAATGGAGAGTTTTCTATGTTCATCCGGGGCGTCCTGGTGATGGTAGATGATTTCGTGCTCACCATGTAGAATTTGTTTAAGCCGTTTGGTGTCCCGCTTTAAATATGCCACGGGCAGACCGGTTACCACATTGATGGGGCCATGGGTCTGGCAGCATGTCCCTGCTGCCGCCAGGGCCAGGATTTTGACGAATTCTTCCACCATTTTTTCCTGGTCAAGGGTGTATTCGGTCAGGCTGGATTGACTCTCAGCATAGGAGCCTAAAAAATATGTTTTATTGTCCAGGGTGATATGCATGTTGGCCGTTGCCGATGCATCGCCCAGGGTTGACATAAACTGGATTTCAGCTGCATCGCCGATCAAGGATTTGAAAATTACCGAATTTTGTCCGTTATATGCTTTTGTAAAACCAAACCCCACATCTATACCGATTATTTCCATGTCCTGACCTCCTGATTTTTATCTGCTAAATAGTGCCGGCCCGAAAACCTTAAATTTTGCCGTGGACGTAGCCGGACAGAAAAATTTTGATCCTTGGCGCATTCAATATATGCCTGCGGTTAAAAATTAACGGTCCGCTTTGTACTCAACAAAATTTCCAGGTTTTCGTTCAGGCACTAGATTACGTTGTGAACTGTTTTGAAAGTGCTTCACAACAAAGCTATCACTGTCCCTATGATCAGTCAAGGAATCAGGGTGATTACATAAGATTATTTTTTAAACACCCCACCGGCAGCATAAAAATTCCATCTCCCTTTGAAGAA
>JAKSBO010000462.1 GCA_022361095.1 Desulfobacterales bacterium
AGGGCAAAGACGACCGGGTGTCCGTCGATGCAGACATCGTGCAGGATCTGGTCATAGGCCCGCTGAAGAAAGGTCGAATAGATGGCCACCACCGGGCGGGCCCCCTTGGAGGCCAGGCCTGCGGCAAAGGTGACGGCATGCTGTTCGGCAATTCCTACGTCGATAAACCGGTCGGGAAACTGTTCGGCAAAAGGCCCCAATCCCGTACCTTCGGGCATGGCTGCCGTCACCGCCACAATACACTTGTTTTTTTGTGCAAGTTCGATCATACACTTACCGAACACCGACGTATACGAGGGTGGGGCGCCTTTTGACGAAATCGGGCATTTGCCGGTATTCACGGAAAATTTACCTATGCCGTGAAAATAGACGGGATTTTTTTCAGCAGGTTCATACCCTTTGCCCTTTTTGGTGGTTACATGCAGCAGCACCGGGGAATCCGGATCTTTAATATTCGTTAAAATCTCAATGAGATGATCCAGATTATGACCGTTAATGGGGCCGAAATAATCAAAATTAAAGGCCTCGAACAGCATACCCGGTGTCACGAACGTCTTGAACGACTCCTCCCACCTTTTGGCCCATCCATACATGTCATCGCCGATTTTGGGAACGGATTTCAGAAACTGCCCAAACTGGTTCCGCATGTTCTGCAGGGCCTTGTGTGAAAAGGTCCGGGAGAGGTAAGAAGACAATGCACCGACATTGGCGGATATGGACATGTCGTTGTCATTTAATATAACGATGTATTTCTGCTGGAGATCTCCTGAATGGTTCAGTCCTTCATAGGCAAGTCCTGCGGTCATGGAACCGTCGCCGATGATGGAGACCACATTGGAGTTGTCCTGCTTGAGCTTTTTTGCATAGCTCATGCCAAGCCCCGCAGAAATTGACGTGGATGCGTGCCCCACGGTCAAACTGTCATAGGGACTTTCCTTGATTTTAACAAACCCCGAAAGGCCCTTGTATTTTCTAAGGGTATCAAAGTTTTGGTGACGCCCGGTCAAAAGTTTGTGCGCGTAGGATTGGTGGCCCACATCCCAGATCAGGGTATCCTCGGGCAGATCAAATACGTAATGCAGGGCAATGGTGAGTTCTACGACCCCCAGACTTGATGCAAGATGCCCGCCGTTTTTTGATACCACATCAATAATTCTGCTCCGGATCTCCCGGGCTACAGCACCGAGTTCGTTTCTTGGAATCCGTTTCAGATCTTCGGGGCCGTTTATTTGGTCAAGATATTTCAATGCCTACCTCTTAAAAGCCTTCATCGTTTCCTGTTAATAATGTAACCGGCAATGGCGCGTAACGGCTCGCTTTTTTCCTTAAATTCCTCTTCCTTGTAACTGTTTAAAGCATCCAGGGCATCGGATATAAGCTGTTTGGAAAAGTCTTTTGACCCTTGCAGGCCCAAGATGGCAGGAAATGTCATCTTATCATGCAGGGCATCGGTCCCCACAGCCTTGCCCATGATTTCAGGGTCCCCCTCCACATTCAAAATGTCATCCATGACCTGGAAGGCAAGCCCGATATTTTGCGCATATGTGCCCAAGGCGGTTAACGCGTCCGAACCGGCACCGGCACTGACGGCACCGGATGCAACACTGACCTCTATCATGGCCCCGGTTTTGTGGCGGTGGATTTTTTTCAAATGGGCAAGGGCTTCAGCGCTGTCCCGGGGCAGATCCCCGGGATTTTTTTCTGCCTGCATATCCAGCATCTGCCCTTCCACCATGCCGTTGATGCCGGCAGCCGCAGAAATTTTTTCCACCAGGATCAGCCGGGTTTCGGCACCGGGGAACACCTTGAAGCATGATCCGGGGGCGGCAAGAATGTGAAATGCATGGGTTAACAGCCCGTCTCCTGCCAAAATTGCAGTGGCTTCGGAAAATTGCTTGTGGCAGGTCGGCACGCCCCTGCGCAGGTCATCATCATCCATGCCCGGCAAATCATCATGGATCAGAGAATAGGTATGGATCATTTCAATGGCACAGGACGCGGGCAGGGCAATGGCCGGGTCCGCACCTAATGCATGGGCCGTTGCCAGGGCCAGGGCAGGGCGCACCCGTTTGCCCCCGGCCATCAAAGAGTGGGTCATGGCCCGGACAAGCTCGCGCTGCCGGTCCAGCTTCCCGAAAATGCTTATCAACGCGTCATCAACCAGTTTTCTGTTCCGGGATAAATATCCGGAAAGATCAAAAGTGCTCATTGCTCTTCCTTAAATTCTGATACTTCGGGTTTGCCGCCGGCATCCGTGGCCAGTTGGGTGATTTTCTGTTCGGTTTTATCTAAAATATCAAGGCAGAAACGGGTATTGGCGATACCTTCTTCATATTTTTTGACTGCCTTTTCCAATGTCAGATCACCGGATTCCATCTCTTTGACAATGGTTTCAAGCTGTTTTAGTGCCGATTCAAAGGTCTTCTTTGCCATATGCTTTTACCACCCGGGCATCCAGGCGTCCTTTAGATAAAATAATTTCAATGTCATCGTCCGCAGCAACCGTATCCGCATCCATTACAACATGGCGGCCGGACAGGCTGCGGGTGATGCTGTAGCCGCGCTTTAACACGGCTGACGGATTTAAGGTCCCAAGCTGGACATGTTGTTTGTTTACCCGGTCTTTGCATTGCTTCAGAAACGCAGAAAAAAGAGTATCCAGATTTGCCTTAAGATCCTCAACATCCTTTCTATAAGTCCGGATGCCGGGCAGGGTGCCTGCAAGGGCTTTGTTAAGCCATTGGGTTCTTTCGCGCTGGTGGGCAATCCGGTTTTTGATTAAGGAAAACGCTCTGGATTGCAGATCCTCAATGCGAAACCTGAAATCATCCACAACCCTGGCCGGACTTTTAAGCCGGCTTCGCAAATCGGTTATATGGTCGCGCAATTGAAACAGGCGACGATCCATTTTATTGTTTAATTCATTTTGCAGCCCCAGGATTTGATGAACGATGGCATCCTGGTCAGGCAAAGCCATCTGGGCTGCAGCCGATGGGGTAGGGGCCCGAAGATCGGCGGCAAAGTCCGCAATGGTGAAATCTATTTCATGGCCGACCCCTGAAATGATTGGGATGTCACTTTCAAAAACCGCCCTTGCCACGGTTTGGGTGTTAAACGCCCACAAATCCTCCAAAGATCCGCCGCCGCGGGCAATGATAATCAGGTCACAGGTCTTGACCGCGTTGGCAAGTTCAATGGCCCGGGCAATCTCAAACTCTGCCGCCTCTCCTTGCACCTTGACCGGG
>JAKSBO010000975.1 GCA_022361095.1 Desulfobacterales bacterium
CCCATCAAAAACAAGGCGGCGGCACCCGGCGTACACGTCTTTGCCAGCCAGTTCATGATGCCGATCAACGGCAGGCCGGCAATGGTGCCGAATGTCCCGGGGGCAAAAGGTATCCGTCCCAGACCAAAACCTGTGGCAATAAAAAGTATCGCTTTCCCCCCCATCAGGCGGCTCCTTTTTCGATCTATCAGGACCGGCCTGTTTGCCTGTCAAGGGGATTTGCTTCAGCCAAAATCCGTTCATATACCTGATAGAAGGGCAACTTGTGTTCCCGGGCAATGCGTTTACATTCATCGTATTCGGGCATAATCCGGGCCTGCCCGTTTGGGCGGATAATCTTCTTGGCGTTTACATAGCCAAGGCTTGTCTCCACATCCACAGGTTCGCGTTTCAAGATCATCCGGTCACAAACATGATATCGAACGCCGATGCTTGTGGTCTCGGACAGGAGAACTTTAGAAATCGTCTGGAGCTGCGGCTTGTGGCAAATCACCTCAATGCGGGTGGCGGGCCGGTTCTTTTTCATGAATGTCGGTGTAAAACTGACATCAAGCGCGCCTTGTTCCATGAGGCGGTCCATAACAAAGCCAAGGCCCTCCGGGCTCATGTCATCCACATTGGTATAAAGGACATGAACCTGATCGGACAGGATGTTTTCCCCATAACTTTTTGCTTCAGCAGGGGTGCCCAGCACCAGGCGCAGAAGATTGGGCACAGAAGCACCGGTGTCGCGTTTGCCGGCACCATAGCCTACTTTTTCAATCTGCATGTCCGGCATGGCACCAAACTGCGGGGCCAGCGTTGCCACAAGGGATGCACCTGTGGGCGTGACAATTTCGGTTTTAGCATCGGAGCCTGTCACTTCAAGGCCCTTAAGAATGGCCACCGTGGCAGGAACCGGAACGGGAATGGTGCCATGGGCGCACTTAATTGTCCCTGATCCCAGGGGGATCGGCGTTGCGGCAACCTGGTCCACACCTAAATAGTCCAGGGCCAGAAAAGTGCCGATAATATCGACCAGGCTGTCAATGCCCCCAATCTCATGGAAGTGGACGGTTTCAATGTCCTTTCCATGGATACGGGCTTCAGCCCGGGCAATGTGTTTAAACGCTGTCAGGGCATTGGCCCGGACCTTGTCCGGCAGATCCGCAGATTCGATCATCTCCCGGATGTGGGTGTAATGACGATGGGTGACATGGTCGGTCACATCCACATAGAGGTTAACCGCCCGCAAATGGTTCTTGAACACAATTTCAGTGCGCAGATCAAACCCGTCCAGAACCGTTGACAATTTCCCTTTAAGCCACGCCACAGGCACACCAAGATCCACCAGTGCCCCTAAAAACATATCCCCTGCAATACCTGCCATCATATCAAGATAAAGAATCATAACGCCGCCTCTCCTGTTGCATGGATTTGAAGAATTTCTAAAACCAGTTGGGTACAACTGACCATATCCTTAAGGGCAATGGACTCCTTAAGGGTATGCACGTCGGTCATGCCTGTACCGATAACGCCTGCTGCAATGCCTTTACCGAAAAAAACATTGGCATCCGCCGCGCCGCCGCTCGTTTTACAGGCCATGTCCCGGCCCAGGTTTGCCGCAGCTTTCCGGGCAAGTTTGATCACCTCATGATCTTCGGGAATGCTGGTATTGGGAAAGTCATTTCTCACAATCATGTCCACCCGGGGGACCGAATCGCCTTCGGTCTGAAGCTCGGCCATGGTGTTTTCAAAGGTGGAGACAATGGTATGTGTGACCTGTTCCAGTTTTGCAGGGTCATGGGACCGGGCTTCTCCGTGAATTTCCACATATTCGGGCACGATATTGGTTGCCGCCCCGCCGGAAATAATTCCAAAGTTGCAGGTGGTTTCCTCGTCAAGCCGCCCCAGTTCAAGCTTGGCAATGGCACAGGAGGCCGCATAAATGGCAGAGACCCCGTTTTCCGGCGTACCGCCGGCATGGGCCGCCCGGCCGTAAATTTTTGCGCTGATTTTGTTGGCCGCAGGTGCCCGGTTCACAATACCCTCGGTGTCCACGGCATCCAGAATGTATCCGAACTTTGATTTTAATAAAGAGAAGTCAAGATTCTTGGCGCCTAAGAGCCCCTGCTCTTCACCCACCGTCATGACCACCTCAACAGGCGGGCACGGCAGGTTATTCTCTTTGATGATCTGCATCACCTCAAGGATAATGGCAAGGGCAGACTTATCATCAGACCCCAGGATCGTGGTGCCGTCACTTCTGAATACACCGTCCTCAAATAGAACTTTAACCCCCTTGCCCGGAACCACCGTGTCCATATGTCCGGAAAGCATCACCGGCGCAACATCCGTATTGCCCTTAAATGTGGCCACAAGGTTGCCGCAGTCACCGTTGACCTTGGCACCGGCGTCATCAAACACCACGGTTGCCCCAAGCGCAACCAGTTCCTTTTCAAGAACCTTTGCAATCAAAGCCTCGCTACCGGATTCGGAATCTATCTGGACAAGTGCCGAGAACCGCTGCCCCAGGCGTTCTTCATCAATCATATCCCATCCTTTATACATTAAATCCACCAGGACCATTTAAACAAGTGGGATAATATACTAGAATTTATCAAGGAATGCCAGACCATCTTAACAGGGACGCACAAGGCTATCGCCATGTAATGTATTTGCCATTTGGAATTAAGGCAAGCCTCTAAAGATGTTGTTCAGTGGCACCTGAAAGGAAGAAGGGATTGATTCTAACCGTCTATTTCCATCATTCATATATATTTAATAGAACCGTCGTATCCAGCCCAAAGCCGTTTGAAGCAGCCGGGGATTTAAAAGCAATCCCCGGCGCTGTCCGCTGTTTTTTATTGATTTTGCCGTAAAACTAACGATCTTCAGATGAGCGTTCCCGGTTCATGCAGTTGGCGTAAAAGGTAACTGTGGCCGGCCAGTCTGCAAAAACACCTATAACACCTACATCCTTGGCCAGCACATCCAGAACTTCATACATGTCGCCATCGTTATCAATCAGCTCAGTGATCGACTGGTAATACCAGCCACCGCCTTCTTCCAGAAGCCCGGAGCGTTCCAATGTCCAGGTGATAATTCCCAGGCCGGCTTCTTTGGCTTTAACAGCATAGTCAGATGGTACGATTTTACCGTCTTCTACAGCCAGAAGCATATACATAGGCGGGGCAATGATTTTAACCCCGTCTGCCACCATCTCTTCCATGGAAGGAGACCAGGTGGAAGGATCCGTGTAATCAAAAGCGGAATCATCATACCGGCCGTCCAGATAAACCGCCTGTTTACCAAATGCCGGGGAGTTGTCGATCCAGTAAAGCACATCCCCGTAATTAAAAGACTGGGCATATACATTCCCTGGCGGGACATTGGCAGCTCTATACTCATCTATCATCTGCCGGGCATAGGCTTCCTGGGTGTAATCATTATCATACGGCATAGCAACGCTGGGCGATTTAAGTTCCGGGGTCATTTTTACGCCCAATTTTTTAAACAGCTCAATGCTTTCCGCATGGGTCATCAGGGTCCCGTTCCGGGTATAAAGATCAGTCCGCCAGGCCGGTGTGGCATCCATATATTCCTCCACCGTAGTGGCAGCGGGGTTATATGCATCCATTTTTCCTTTCAGCGTTTTAAACTCTTCAAGGGTAATATCGCTGGTGCAGCATTTTATTTCTCCAGGGTTGGTGAGTTTGCCATCCCCATCAAATTCGGGGGGAACGCTGCATCTCTCGGCCAACTCGGTAGCCAGGATGTTGGTTGTCGTGTGCAGATCGCACTGGGAATGACGGCAAACCAGCTCTCTATCCGATGTAAAGGTAACGTCACATTCCAGGACACCGGCGCCCATAGCTGCGGCGGCCTCATAGGATTCCTTGGTATGCTCCGGAAATTGAAGTGCTGCGCCACGATGTCCAATGGAAAAATCCGATCTGAAAAAAACCGGTATCTTCGTACACCGTTTTAATTTCTTTTTCAAAGGGCTCTCTTCCATGTCCTCAACAAGATAAAAGGGACGGGGGCCTAAATGGGCCACCTGACCTCCATGCATTAATTTATGACATTTTTTATAACAGCTTTTTGTTTTGCGCAGTTTCTGCTTTTTGCTTTGCGTCATACCCGCCCCAGCCATACCCGTCATTGTAACCGAAACGAAACAAGACAATACGATCGCGGTAATTATATTTTTATAACCCATTTCTTTTCCCCCCAATTTTGGAAACGTTGTACAGTCCATATCTGGCCATACGTTGAATAAAATGAATAAACGCCAATTACGGTGAAAACAACGAACAGATAAACACCCTATCCTTTATGTGATCAATGTTTTGATTTTATGATAAAAGGATTATATTTTTATGACCGTCTGACACAGACAGGGAAGAATTCCTGCCGGGGGGGATTCAAAGGGTACAAAAATACAAAAGCCCGGCATAGAGCCAGGCAAAAAGGCGTGTGGAATAGATCAGGGGTTTTGAGCGTCACCAACCGCTTGTGCCACCATTTTTTCAAGAACCTGGTACGGTTTTGCCCCCACAAGCCTTTGATCTTTCATCAAAAAAGTGGGAGCGGCCACGAGTTCAAGTTCCCGGGCTTTTGCCCAGTCCCGGTCCACGGCACCGGCATAGGACCTTAAATCAATAATTTCTTCTGCCTGGGCCACATCCAAACCTGCTGACGCCGCTAAATCCAGAATCACCCCTTTGTCTGCCAGATTCCGTCCATCCACAAAATATGCATTAAACGCCGCATCATGAAACTCGTTCGCCCTGCCGTATGACTGGGCCCAAAGGCCGACCTCCTGGGCCAGACGGGAATTATAAACCATCGTACCCTCCCCAAAGGGCAGATCAAAACTTTGTGCCGTGGCTTTAAGATTGGCAGTCACCTGTTCCGGGGTTACCAACAGGCCCTTTTCCTCTAACAATCTGGCAATGGGCAATCCTTGTTCAGGCACATCCGGCTGCAGCGGATAGGCCCGCCACTTTATTTCGATATCATATGTCTTTCTTAATTTATCAATACCACCGGTACTGAAGTAACACCAGGGTCAGATATAGTCTGAAAAGACTTCAAGCCTAACCGGACGTTTCTTTTGGCAGCTATTTGGGTTTTTAATATGGTCGATATCTGTCATAGTTTTTACCACATTTTACTTTATTATTTGTCATTTTGGTCACAATGAGACCAAGCTCGATTTACCCTATGCAATAAATAAAATCAAACACAAAGACGATAGGAACGAAAATGGCAATGCACTATATAAAATAGTATAAGACATGGGAGTTGAACCAGCGACCATTTACCCCCAGACAAAGATTCACGGTCTATAGTGCCCTGAAACCCACTGTTTCAGAGGATTTACATTCTACGCACTATCCTGTTTTTTTTTGCGCTACACCACTCAAATCCACGCTCCAAAGCCCCGCCCAATTCAATATTTATTTAATCGTCCGGGGTTGCCCGGGGTTTTCCTGTTTCTCAACATTGAACCAAAGTGGATTTCTCTTGGTTTCTATTTGATTTGTTGTTAATAAATTTGGTTTAGAAGCGTAGGGAAAAAAAGGTTGAACAGGGTTACGCAGATTGCATAGGAAATATTTTGTTATCATTTTTTGTTATTTAAGTAGCAGTAATTTCCATTTTTTATGATTTCAGGTA
>JAKSBO010000829.1 GCA_022361095.1 Desulfobacterales bacterium
TGGCGATTTCCGGGCAGCCTTTGGCGGAGATGTATGGGATTGCTAATGTCAGGGGAGGGCGTTTACCACTGATTCAAGTGCCGACCACTGCCGGTACCGGCTCGGAGGTAACAGCCGTCGCCATCGTCACTACCGGTGAAACCACCAAGACCGGTGTGGTATCCCCTATTCTCCTCCCCGACCTGGCTATTCTGGATGCCGAACTGACAGTCGGACTGCCGGCTCATATTACAGCCGCCACAGGCATTGATGCCAAAAACAAATTCATTGCGTTTAAACCGGACATCATTCTTATGGACTGCCAGATGCCGAAAATGGACGGGTATCAGGCCTGCCGGGAAATCAGAAAACATGAGGCACCCCTTGGCATCCATACCCCGATCATCGCCATTACAGCCCATGCCATGGCTGATGACCGGAAAAATTGCCGGGATGCAGGTATGGATGATTTTTTGACTAAACCGTTTATGATGGAAGATCTTTTGGAAATAATAAAAAAATGGCATCCTCATCCGGGACCGTCCGGCGACGATTCTGCAGATATTTACGACAGTACAGATTCTTAAGGTTCACTCAAACAGGGTAATATCTGCCGGCTCCTCCAGCTGTTCCTTAATCCGGTTCCGTTTTCTTTGTTCTGCGTCCAAAATGGCTCTCATGGAGGGCACCCGCTTTAAAAAAACTTCGCCTGTGGCAATATGGAAAAAGATTTTGCGGGAGTCATGACCGCCAAAGTCACGCCCCAGAATTTTAATTTTTTCCGCCCGAAGAAAATTAACCACAAATTCGGCATTCCTTGATCCAACGGCATTCTCCTGGGATATGGACTTCAGCATATTCGCCCCGCCAAAGGTCTTGGCAACCATTTTTTTACGATTTCCGCCCAGGCGCATGATAGCGTTAATCAATAATTCCATGGCATTGATGCCATAACGGGCAGAGTCATCATATTTATTCATTTCCGGATTAGACGGCATAAGGATATGGTTCATGCCGCCGATTTTCTTTTCTGGATCATACATGCACACAGCGACACATGAGCCCAGCACGGTGTGGATGACAACATCCTGGTTGCTGACAAAATATTCTCCAATACCGATGGAGACCTGATTTACCGTCCGCTTAAACGGTCCGGCACTTTTTGAGTAAGGCGTCTGCAATTTTATCCAATGGCAAAATGCTGTTGACAGCATTCAATTTTATGGCCTCGTTGGGCATACCGAACACCACACAGGAAGCTTCATCCTGGGCAATGGTGTAGGCCCCGGCCTGTTTCATTTCCAACATCCCCTTGGCACCGTCATCACCCATCCCGGTCATGATGACACCCAAGGCATTTTTTCCTGCATACCGGGCAGCAGAACGAAAAAGAACATCCACGGAAGGCCTGTGGCGGGATACCAGGGGCCCGTCCCGTAACTCAACATGATACCTGCTGTCATGTCTTTGGAGCAACATGTGACGATTGCCCGGAGCGATAAGTACCTGGCCGGGTGAAACGGTATCATTATTTTCCGCCTCCTTTACGGACACAAGGCATATTTCATCCATCCGGTCGGCAAATGCCTTGGTAAAATTGGCAGGCATATGCTGGACCACAACTAGACCGGGGGCAT
Organism: Desulfobacterales bacterium; assembly: GCA_022361095.1. Taxonomy (GTDB): domain Bacteria; phylum Desulfobacterota; class Desulfobacteria; order Desulfobacterales; family Desulfobacteraceae; genus Desulfobacter. Next base: position 1,617 of record JAKSBO010000829.1, read on the forward strand.
CCCCGGGCAATTGTTCAATAATAAACCGTAACGCTTCTGTTCCGCCGGTTGACGCACCAACGACAATGACCGTTTCGGTAGTTTTCTCCATGGCCTTGCCCGACGCGCCGGGCAATATGGCATCCGCCGTCAATTTTGGAGAAACGTCAAAGGGTTTTCCATATTTATGAACCTTGACCTTGGTCATGGCAGCAGCTCTAACCGCATCACAGATTTTTATTTTCGATTCTTCAAAAAACTTTTTTGTTCCCAGGTTTGGTTTTTCAATCACCTCCACCGCCCCGTTTTCCAATGCGGACAATGCAGCCTGACTGCCCCGGCAGGCCAGGGCGGAACAGATGATCACAGGAATAGGATGCTGGGCCATGATTCGCTTCAAAAAGCTGATCCCATCCATACGGGGCATTTCAACATCCAGAATAATAACATCCGGCACTTCATTCCGGATCTTTGAAGCTGCAATGATAGGATCCTGGGCCATACCCATAACCTCAATTTCCGGATCAGAGGTAAGCACCTCGAACAGCGCATTTCGAACTAGAGCTGAATCATCCACGATCAACACTCTAATTTTTTTCTCCATATCAACCTTCAGCTTTTATTGTCTTCAGCGATTACTTATTTTTTTGATAAATCGTTGTTTGAATCGATTTTAAAGGTAATTCAGCATGCTGGAGAACTTCGGAATGCCCCATGAAAAGAAAGCCACCCGGTTTTAAATGGGTTAACAGCCTATCCAGAATCTGATATTGGGTTTGCTTTTCAAAATAGATCATAACATTCCTGCAGAATATAATATCCATCCGTTCAATACCGGCATAGCGTTGATTCATTAAATTCAAACGAAGTAACCTGACCTTGGATCGAAGTTCAGGGACAATTCTGACCATATTTTTACGCCGGTCCTTGCTTCGCAAAAGATATTTTTTTCTCAGTACCATGGGCACCGGCTCAATCTCCTCATGGGCATATACCGCTTTTTGGGCGGCACTCAACACCTGGGTGGAAATATCCGTGCCAAGAATAGAAAAATCCATATTTTTGTGCTGCCGGGCGTATTCTGACAACACCATGGCCAGGGAATAGGGCTCATGCCCCCGGGAGCATGCAGCACTCCATATATTCAATTTTTTTAATTCGCCTGTGGGCACTGAAAAAAGCAGTTCCGGCAACGCCGTTCTTTTTAGAAAAACAAATTGTTTGGATTCCCTGAAAAAATCTGTTTTATTGGTTGTAATTTGATTTATGAAAAAAGGCAGCTCCTCTTTTTGCCCCTGGGGACTGAACAGATAGTCACAATACGCTTTATAAGAAGATATATTCAGAACATTTAAGCGCTTCCGCAAACGGGATTCAACCATGCCTCGTTTGGCATCCGGCATTTTGATACCCAGTTCCGTATGGATATAGCTGCCTAATCGCCTGAAATCCGACATGCCAAGCGAGGGGAGTGATAAATAATTCATAATCTAACTTCTTTGGGACAGGGACATAAGCGCATTATACCTGATCAACGTGTTCCTCCCGGGCATCAGCACCTTCAGGTGCTTCAGGCATTGGCATATCATCAGCAGTCTGGACAATGGCAAGTTCCTCGGCAGAAAAAACTTTAGCCGTTTCAAGAATGATAATAAATTCTTCATCTTTTTTCCCCATACCTTTTATAAATTCAGTCTTAAGCCGGGTACCAATCCTGGGTGGCGGATCAATCTGTTCGGGTTCAAGGCTTATCACCTCTTGCACCGTATCCACGAGAATGCCGAGGACGGTTTCTTCGTCATCAAGAGAAATCTCAATAATGACAATACATGCTTCTTTTAGAGAAGTCGCCTCCTTAAGACCGAATTTAAGCCTAAGATCCACAACCGGGACCACCCGTCCCCTCAAATTAATGACCCCGCACATAAAATCGGGCATCTGGGGCACCTTTGTGATACGGATAATATCAAGCACCTCACGGACGGTTGTGATGTCCATAGCATAAATTTCATTGTCTAATTTAAATGTCAGGTACTGACCTGTATGAGATATGCCCTGTACACTCATTGATTCCCCTCTCTTTTTTCTTGCCCTTGCTCGACTCCATTTCATCTTTTATGTCAATTTAGAGCATGCCGTATGACCACGATGAAGAGCAAGACGCAATATCAATGCATTTGTCATGCAGTTTCCAAAAGCACATTGGTGTCTAAAATCAAAGCAACGGTACCATCGCCTAAAATGGTTGCCCCGGATACATTCTTGATGTTTTTGAAGGCCGGCCCCAAAGGTTTTATCACTGTCTGATGGCCCCCAATCACATGATCCACAACAAAACCGATACGACTGTTATTCACATCAGTGATAACGACATGCTCTGTTTCCGGACGACGCTCTGCCATGTGAAAATGGTCTCGAAGCCGGATGTAAGGCACGATATCCCCCCGGACATTGAGAATGTTCCTGCCGTTGATCTTCTCGATTTCTTTACTTCTAATCTCAACACACTCTTCAACAGACATCAAAGGCAACACAAAAAAACTCGTATCAATGCGCACAAGCAGGCCATTGATAATGGCAAGGGTTAAAGGAAGAATAAGCGTGATCTTGGTCCCTTCACCATAAACACTGTCTATGTCAATGCGTCCCCTTAGAAATTTAATGGCTCCTTTTACCACATCCATACCAACACCCCGGCCGGAAACATTTGTCACTTCATCGGCGGTGGAAAACCCGGGGGCAAATATCAGAGAAAAAATCTGTTTGTCGGATAACTCCTCACTTTCCTTAATGACGCCCCTTTCCACCGCTTTTTGACGAATGGCCCGGGCATCAAGTCCTGCCCCGTCATCCTGGATCGTTATCACCACATTGGTTCCCTTATGGCTTGCGGACAAAACGATGGTCCCCCTGGGGGGTTTTCCCTTTTGCATTCTGACCTCAAGGGGTTCCACACCATGATCAAGACCGTTACGGATCAGATGCACCAAAGGCTCATCAAGGCGTTCCAGAACGGTTTTATCAAGTTCGGTTTCCGCACCTTTGGTCACCAGTTCAACATCCTTGTTGAGCTGGGAGGACAAATCCCTCACTAAACGCCTGAATTTATTGAATATGGTACCGATGGGCATCATCCTGATATTAAGCACACTGTCCCGGAGCTCACCGGTCAAGCGCTCAATGTCCTCCACGGACTCACCTAATTCGGCGTCGTCCCTGCTAGACGCCACCTGGGTCAACCGGGCCTGACTGATAACCAGTTCGCCCACCAGATTGATCAACTTGTCCAGTCTGTCTGACGGCACACGCACGGTTGATGCGGCAGAGGATTTATGCATTTTGGTGACAACCGTTTGCTCTGTTAACGCAGACCTAAGCTTTTCTTTTGTAAGGGCACCGGATTCGACCAGCCGTTCACCAATTTTTTTATGGGTGTCAAATTCATCATCCAGGGTTTTTCTGTCAATATCACCCCGCTCGACAAGAATATCACCCAGGCGCGGTGCAGACACCTCCTGGGGTGCAATAACTTTCTCTTCGACTGTTTCAATGACGATTTCGCTACTATCCTCCACAAATATGAATACATCCCTGACGGTATTGACGCTTTTAGTGGTCGTCAAAATAATATCCCAGGAAAAATAGCATGACTCCGGTGAAAGATTTTCCAGATCCGGGATTTTTTCCGTCTGGGCCACAATGCTGCACGCCCCCATATCTGCAAGATCATAGAGCAGTACAGCCGGATCCATACCGGTGGACAATATATCAGAATCAGGTAGAAACCGTATACGATAAACCACCTCATTTCTCAACTCACCTGCAGCCGGCACCGAGATCTCCTCCGGTACCTCTTTTGAATTTTCCTGGGCCGAAGAGTCAACGTCGCCGGAAGAAAGCAGCCTCGTAAGATCAGCAATGATCATCTCTCCTTCCTGGGTATCCACAGGCGGCCCATCGCCATTGGCTTCGGCAAGCATAGCCGTGATGCGGTCCCGCGAGGCCAGAATCAGATCGATCAGCGTCTTGGTGACAGGAATAGTTCCATTTCGAACATTATCCAATACGGTTTCAACGTGATGGGCAAATTCGGAGACGGCATCGAACCCGAACATGGCCCCGGAGCCCTTGATGGTATGCATGGCGCGAAAGAGCCTGTTCACCGGTTCCTGATCCCCGGGATTTTCTTCAATATCCAGAACCGCATCTTCAATACCTGAAAGCAGATCTTCCGCTTCCAGGCAAAACGCTTCAATGAATCTGCCGGCTTCATCCATAGGACAATATCCTTATGACATACATATTTTGGAACGTTTTATTCCGATCGTGGGCCTAACGAAGAACTTTTTTTACTATGGCAAGCAACTGTTCAGGTTTAAAGGGCTTGACAATCCATCCGGTGGCCCCGGCAGCCTTGCCTTTTTGTTTCATCTCCGTCTCTGATTCGGTTGTCAGCATGATAATGGGAACAAACCTAAATTTGGGTATGGACCTTACCCATTCAATCAACTCCAACCCATTCTTGTTGGGCATATTTAAATCGGTCAACATCATATCAATGTCTATGCCGGCAAGTTTATCGACTGCATCCTGCCCATCCACAGCTTCAAGGACCTCATAACCCACCTGATTTAAGGTGAAACTGACCATCTGCCTTATACTGGTCGAATCATCCACCGTCATAATGACCTTTGTCATGCCTTAAGCCTCCTTAGAGATACGGGGAAAATTTTTTGCTTCAAGTCCCAAAGCGATTATCGCATCCAAAATCGACTGAGAGTCACCTGTAATATTAAATGTTTTATTTAAATTTTCAGCCGTTTTCCCGGCGGATAACAGAAGCTGAAGCCCCAATGTATCACACTCGGTTACGCCGTTAACATCCAAAATAATCCCTTGATACTTTGTAAATCCCGTCAACAAACTCTCTTTCAGATCTTTGACTTCATACGCAGACAGAGCGCCCTCAATCTTCATCACCAGGTTGCCGTCCTTATCTTGACTCTTGGAAACCATGTGTGCTCCTTATCTGATTCGCGGCTGTTTTTAATAATATACGTCAATCAAAATTTAGTGTCAAAAAAGTTCTATATTATCATCCGGATCGCGTCTTTTTTTTTCGTCTCGGTCCAAAGCGAAAATTTTATGATCAATTGTCATGCAGGATAAATGACCGATAAACGGCAAATATTGTCTTTTCCAATTTCGCATCCGACACGTTATATTTCGCCCCAAATCCCTTCAAACAGACGATGGGAACCCTAATACATTTTCTTTGCACCCGGATATTCAAGCTGAGATATGAATTGTATAAAATTATATACCATATTTCATGATATAATTTCCATTAGAATCCCAAGTGCTTGATTGTATGTTGACAATAGAAGCTTCATACAGATATACTTTTAACATTTAACCGTATCACTTTGTTCCTAAGAAAGTCTGATTAACCCACACGAATCTTTCAAGTTTTGTTGTGGGTTGAGCCTGAGCGTTGACAGTCCGGGTCAGCCCATGGCCGATATTAAAGATAATGACGCGTTCAGGACAGGCAGTTACGAAAATAATGTATGCGTACGAAAACCAAGATATTTAATGGGTGAAATTAAACTCACATTTTTTTAAAAATCGCTTCACACCGTATATTTAATACCAGCGCTATATCTGTAACCAAGGGGGATGAGATGCATTTTAAAGACTTTAAAATTAAAATAAAAATTACCATAATTATAATTCTGGCAATTTTCATTTCAGTTACCGCCGTCGCAGGGTATGCTATCTACAGCTCAATCCGTGAGGTCAATGAAAATATTTCAATCTTTGAAAACGTGGTAATGGATGACACCAGACAAAAGATTGTAGGCTTGGTGGATTCGGCCTACACCATGATTGCAAAGATTCATAGCCAGGCCGTTAGTATTGAAGATATAAAAACCAGATATGGGGCAGAATTAAAAAATCTTGTGGGTATTCTTTATTCTATAACCAACCAGGCATATACACAAGCCGGGAAGGCCTCTTCTTATTCTGACGATCAAAGTTTGGCCGCCTCCCAAAAACAAGTTGCGTCCCAATTCAAAGCATTACGCTATGATACGGGCAATTACTTCTGGATAAATGACACATACCCCAAAATGGTTATGCATCCGACAGTGCCCGCTTTGAATGGAAAGGACATCTCCAGGTATACCAAAAACGGGAAAGTGATTTTGGCCGAGGGAACAGACACTCCCATGTTTAAGGAGATGGTACGCCTATGCAAAAAAGACGGAGAAGGGTATGTCAGCTATATATGGCCATCCCCGGATAACAACCAAAAATGGGTGAGAAAACTGTCTTATGTCCGTTATTTCAAGCCATGGAACTGGATCATCGGAACAGGTGTATATGTTGACAAAACCGAAACAGACGCACAAAAATTCGCCATGAACATCGTCTCCGACATGACATACGGGGACAATGACTACTTTTACATCATGGATACCCAGGCCAATATTCTGGCCCATTTTAAAAAGGACACCATCGGCCAAAATTTCATGGACAAAAAAGATGCCTCCGGCAGATTTATATTCAGGGAAATGATTGAGATGGCCAAATCTGACGGCCAAGGCCATATAAACTATAGCTGGCCCAAAATCGAATCCAAGAAAAATGAACCCAAAATCGGATATTTCAGATACTTCAAACCCTGGGACTGGATTATCGTCACAGGGGTATATGTTGACGGGGTGCAAACCCAGATAGAGGAAAAGAGAAAACAGCTTAATAAAATGGTCCAAAATAAGATTCTGTTCACCATCGTGACCATTGCAATACTCATACTTATCGCCTTTTTCTGGGTGAGGATTCTGGCCAAAAAATACATCGAACAGCCCCTGTCCCAGAGTGTTGATGTGGCCAACAAGCTTGCCCAGGGAGAACTGAACCTCAAAATAGAATCCGGCAGTGAAGATGAGATAGGAGATCTTCAAAAGGCGATGAAGCATATGATCGCATCCATCACGGATATTGTAAATGAGGTCCAGAATGCGGTAAGCAATGTTGCGGCGGGCAGCGAAGAACTCAGCGCCACATCCGAACATTTATCCCAGGGCGCCACGGAACAGGCGGCATCTGCAGAACAGGCTTCGGCCGCCATGGAGGAAATGTCCGGAAATATAAAACAAAACGCGGATAACGCCCGGCAAACCGAACAATTGGCTGTCCAGGCAGCTGAGGATGCTGAGGAGGGTGGCCAGGCCGTCACCCAAACCGTTGTGGCCATGAAAGAAATTGCAGACAAAATTCTTATCATAGAAGAAATTGCCAGACAGACCAACA
>JAKSBO010001130.1 GCA_022361095.1 Desulfobacterales bacterium
AAAAGGTGACCATTATTCGTTAACCCTTATGGGTGGGATTTATTATGAAGCAGTTGTATTTTGGCTTTCTTATCTCACTAGTTGTTTTTGGATATTCTCCGGGCATAGCCGGAGAAAGACCTGTGTGGTTTTCTTCAGGGGCAGGGGCTATGTCCGGAACTGCTAACATTGCTGAGGCAAAGGGTTTTTTTAGAGAAAAAGGCATTAACGGAAAAGTAAAAAAATTCGCTAACGGTCAGACCGGATTTGATGACTATCTTTCCGGCCGGTCAAATCTTTCAATTTGTAATGTTCTCAATGTTGTTCTTACACCGTTCGACCTGTCAAAGCACCGGATTATCTGCACCCTTTCCCACACAGACACCCAGACCAAGGTGCTGGCAAAAAAGAGCAGGGGTATTAACGGTCCCTCAGATCTGAGAGGCAAAACCATCGCAACGGTCAGGGCGACAACAGCCCACTTCTACATAGATAAGTTCCTTGAACTGAACCAGATCCCCCGCAATGAGGTCAATATTGTTTTTATGGCCAAAAAGCAGTTGCCCAAAGCCATAGTATCAGGGGAGGTGGATGCGGTCTGCCAGCACGGCATGCCCCTGGAAAAGGCAAAACAAGGGCTTAAAGATGACTGGATCATATTCAGGGACGGCTCTATTCACTGGAAAGCCGTGTTTATTGTCGCACCTAAAATCTGGCTGGAGGTAAACCCGGAGCAGACAAAAAACATATTAAAGGCCATCTTAAAGGCGGATCGGTTTATTCAAACCCATAGGGATGAAAGCATCAGGATCATTGCAAAAGCAAAGGGATATTCCTTTGAAGCCATGGGCGAAGCCGTCCGCAATGAGATCTTTTTTGGATTAACCCTGAAACAGGACCTCTATATGCTGTTGGAGAACATGGAACAATGGGCCATTGACAACAATCTGGTCAAAAGAAAAACACCCCGGAACTATCTGGACTTTATTGATTACGGACCGCTGGAGGCCGTAGCACCGGGAAAGGTAACCATCATACGATAGGTAAGGCTATGGGAATTAAAACTCGAATCAGTTTATTATTTGCCAGTATCATTGTGGTGATCATCGCCATAATGGGGAGTATTTTATATGCAGAGGTGAAAATCAACCAGGCCCTTTTGGCCGGCCGAAGCGTATATGCCATTGTGACCCAGACCTCACAACTGAAACGTCTGGCAACGGAAATCAGCAATGGGGGGATCTCACGGCTCCAGGGCCAATGGGCCAGAAAAACAGCAGCCCTGAGGCATGCCGTTGGGTCCCACCGGGGAGATGAGGTCATTATGGAGGAGATGCACAGTGAAATGATCCAGTTGGATGCGGTTTTTTCAAGCCTGACAGCCGGGTTTGACGACCGGGGACAGGCCCGGAAAATCGTTGATGGTGACCAGGGGTATCTCTTTCGTATCAACCATCTGAGCATGCTGCTACACTCCATATCCACCCTGGCGGACAGTATTGCCGCCCAGAGTCATGAAAGGATTCAGCGGGTTCAGCAAATAAGGGACCGGGTCATTCTTGGCGGGCTTGGGATTTGGGCCGGCTTTATTTTTATCTGGGGGATTGCCCTGTGGACCGGTATTATGTCCCCCCTCAGACGGCTCATGGACTCCATTGACCTTATCAGCAGGGGGGATCTGGGACATAGGGTCAAGGTCAGGCA
>JAKSBO010000538.1 GCA_022361095.1 Desulfobacterales bacterium
ATCAGGGAAACCCTTAATTTTTGAGTATTTTTTACATGTGATGGCCCAGACCGGGCCGATGACTGGCCGGGCTGGTCCGGGACCGGTACCAAAGGCGGAAGGATGCGCCGGAGTTGATCATGGAACTTTTACCCTGTCATAAACCAGGCCGAAAGGCCTTTTTCCATTTTGTCATGGGAAGGACACCGGATTAAGATAGTATAAAAAATTGCGCAGCAGCTCCTTGTTTGTATTATGATCGCTGCCGTCAAAGAACAGGTTAAGCACAGGAACCGGGCCGGGATTTGATTCGCCAAGCTGTCTTGTAATAATGCCTGTATTTTCATAGGCTGATCCTATTTCAAGGATACCGTGGGGGGTGGTCCGTGTGAAACGTTTGGCCAGGCGGTACCGGCCGTTGCTTCCGCTGAAATAGGGCAGGATTTTGTCTGCCCCGGGCTTCAGTAACCCGGGATCGGGTTCAAAGGCGCCTGCCCTCTTTAATGCATGGGCTACCTTCATCAGCAGTTGACGGCACAGGTCAAGATTTTTTTTAATTACAGGGTCCTTTTTGCGCAGGTTCCAGTCTTCCCAGAGCAGATAAAGCACTTCGGACAGGGGCTGACGGCAGATCCGTGCCGGAACGTTATCCATAAAAAACTGATGATTGAAGGGATTGAAGACCACGGCGGGTTCGCCTGTGACCAGAAGTGTTAAATCATCCGGATTTACGGTTGCGGATGTACGGGTTGCAAGATCTATCACTGCATCGGCATTCAGATGGTTTATCGATGTAATCACCTGTTCCAGTGTCTTTTGTTGATTCTGGACCGGGCCGGCCAGAATAATGTCACCGGCCACCAGGGGCAGGAAAAAGCGGGAAAAAAAATCCGGGGCCAGAACCGCATCCTCTATAAAAGGGGCATAAATACGGGTATCCGGAAAATCATCTCCAAGCAGGGAGGCAATAACCTGGGCATAGAGTCCCTCCACTTCCGCCCCTTCGGTCTGGGGGATGAGAATGGCGCAGCTCTTTCCGTTCATGGCCTGCTTTTGGGTATCCCCCATGAGGCTGATAAAAGAGAGAGATTCTTTAGCGGCACTCAACCGCTTTCCCTGTTCAAGACTGCCGGCATCCGTCGGGGGCAGGGTACTGGCCCGGATGCCTTTGGTTTTCAGAACGGCACAGGCAATCTCAGAAAAGGGAAAAAAGGAGGGAATGGCCAGGGGCCGGTCTTTGTCCAATGAGGCGTGCAGGCGGCCTGTCCTCTCCGGGAGTGTCTCTGGAACAGCTTTTTTGTCAAAACTCAACGCAAAGGCCTCCAGCCGGGTGATGATCCCCACCTTTGAGCTGTGCTCATCCACCTCCAGATGAAGAAAGGGCTTGCCGGCCATCTCCCTGCGGAAAAGATGGAGCAGGGCGGTGTCCGGACCACAGCCGTGGTTGGTCAGGTAGACGGCAAAAAGGTTAGGGGACTGCCGGATTTTTCTGGCACCGGCGAGAATGTGCTGGGCAAACGGCCAGTAGAGATTGGGATAATCATGGTTTATGCCGTCTTCTTCGACATCCAGAACAAAAAAGGGCATGACCCGGTACCCCATGGCAGAGAGATGTTTCGGCACCGACATGTTCAGCACCGGATCATTTATGCCGTAGGGCCGGGTGATGATGACAAAAACAGGGACATCTGGGGGTATGGATGATAAAAAGGATTTGCCCAGCCGGACCAGGCTGCGGTTGTAATTCATAAAGGTAAAGGCGGCTTTCTGCATGGCCTTTATGGTGGAGAGTCTGGACTTGCCCAGGGTCTTTCCCAGGTCCAGGATGGTCTTGGCAATGTATTTGGTGCCGAACTTAAATGAGATCTGTGGGCTGAGAAGGGTGGGTTTTCCGTGTTCAAGGCCCAGGGCATGTTCGGTCAGTTTGGCTGCGGTTTGAAAATAGAGACATCCATAGTCCTGCCTTGACTTGGAGCCCGAATGTTTTACGGTGAATACCCGGGGCAGGAAAATATAGTCCACCCCTTTTCGGCACAAATCCGCCACATGGCCGTTAACCAGTTTTACGGGGTAGCAGGTCTCTTCCAGAGCAGTTTGACCGGCTTTTTTTACCATGTCCCGATCCGTGGGATCTGAAAGCAAAACATTGAAGCCAAGTGCTGTAAAAAACCGGTTGAACAGCACAAATAACTTGTGAAGAAACAAAACCCTGGGTATTCCGATGGTCGGACGGCCGGGAAACCGGTTGGGTCTATAGCCTTCCAGAAACAGGTCCTGGGACCGGGACCAGATATCGGGCACGGTTTCCACAGCTTCGGAACGGCTTTGTGTTTTATTCCGGGTATCCCTTGCACCACTTTGGGCAAATGCCCCGGTGCTACCGGATTCAAACCTGGATTGGGATAAAAGGGCCACCCCCAAAGCACCGGCCACGCTGAAATAAGGGGTGACGGTGACCGGGGTGCCCAAAAGGGCGCGGAAGGCATTGACAACGCCCTGGTTATGGGCGATGCCGCCCTGGAGAAAAATATGATCTCCCAGGGGCCGGTCTCCGACCACCCGGGTCAAGTAGTTGCGAACGATGCTGCAGGCCAGGCCTGCCACAATGTCGGCCTTGGCTTCTCCCCGGCCCAGGGCCTTGGAAAGCGCCCCTTCAATGAACACGGTGCAGCGCTCTCCCAGGTCCAGGGGAGATTGGGACTTGAGTGAAAGGGGGCCAAAGTCCCGGATATCCACCCCGATCTTTTGGGCCTGCTCTTCCAGAAAGGAGCCGGTGCCGGCCGCGCAGATTCGGTTCATTTCAAAATCTGTGACCACCTGGTTCCCAAGGCGGATAAATTTAGAGTCCTGGCCTCCGATTTCCAGGATGGTGTCGGCTTCCGGATGCTGGAACAGGGTGCCTTCGGCCTGGGCCGTAATTTCGTTGACCACCAGGTCCGCTCCGATGGATTTGCCGGCCAGATACCGCCCCGACCCGGTGACCCCGATGGACAGCAGGCAAAGATCTTCTCCCATCTGCTGTTTGAGATTTTCCATGCCCCGGCGTACCGTTTCCACCGGTTTGCCCCGGGTGCGCAGGTACTGCAGGTGCAATACCTGCCTGTCCGGGCTGATGAGCACAAGGTTGGTGGATGTGGAGCCCACGTCCACACCCAGGTGTCCTGCAACGGGCAGGATCACCGGTTTGACCGGGTGCAGGCCTTCCTGGTCTTTATTCCCGAAACCCGCCAGGGGCAGGGCGGTGCTCCAAGCTTTTGAGCCGCAACGCCCAATATGCCAACAACGGCAGATCCGGGACAAATCCAATGCCCGGGCCGCCGGAGGAACCGCCAGGGCGGCCCCCATGGCACCGGCATAGGTATATTCCGGTGCCATGAGAAAATCGTCTTCAGACAAATGAAAGGTTTTGGCCAGGGCCTGCCGTACCCCGTATATTTCCATAACCCGGCCGGTCAGGAAAACCGGCGGGGAAACCGGGTTAAGCTTGACCACATTGGCCTTGTAATTCCTGACCATGGCATGAATCAGTCCCAGTAGAATATCCGGTGTTTGCGCCCCCTCCTGCTGAAAGTGGATCATGTCGGTTTTTGAGAACACCGAGCAGCGCCCGGCAATGGGCAGTACCTGTGTTGCCAGGCGCGTTTGCCCGGATAGTCCGGAAACCGGGATGTTAAGCCGCTGGGCCTGTTCCTCAAGAAAAGAGCCTGTGCCTGCCGAACAGCTTGAGTTAAAAAAGAATTTCACACCCAAGGAGCCTTTTGGGGAAAATCCCGTAATAAAGCTTGCACGGGATGCCCCAATGTCCATGATGCAGCCGGCGTCAGGTGCCATGGCAAGGCACCCCTCGACCGCTGCCGGCACCACGTCCGGCAGCAAAACATCTGGTTCCGGTGCCATGCCCCCAATTTGTTCCCGGCTGTCCGGATTTTCGGCCGCCATCTTTTTTATCTGTTCGGCAATGGGTTCGGCCAGGCTGCCGGTCATTCCCAGCCGGATCTTGGGGAATTTTGATGCGATTTCGGACAGCATGTTTTTCAGGCAGTCGTCAGGGGAGCCGGAATGTTTCTGAAATCGTGAACACACCCTGTTTTTATTCTTATCCAGGACCACCAGCTTGATGGCGCAGGTACCCATGTCAATTCCCAGGACAGGAAATGTCATCTTTTATCCTCCTTAAAAATGAACACGCATACCCGCAAATATATAAGGCCCCATATTCGACCCTAAAGACTTGTCCACGGATTCGCCGAAAATGTTATTCACGCCGCCGTATAGCTCGTACTGGTTTCGGGTGCCGAAAAGCTTGAGAAAACTGATATCCACAAGTTCGTAGGCGTCTGCTTTATCTGTTTGGCTTTTATGCTGGCTGCCGATGTGCCGGGCTGTAAGTGAAAAGGAAAGTGTCCGGGCGGCCTGGTAGTTGACGCCCAGGGAAAGTGTCCGCTCGGGGTTGTAGAGCAGATCGTTTCCGGTTTCACCGTCTTCGGTGGAAAGCTCGGTCCAGGTGAAATCGGTGGTGACCCCATGGCCGAAATCATATCCCAGGTTCAGTTCCAATCCTTTGATATCCACATCCTGCTTATTGACATAGGTCTGGTAATCGTCACTGCCGTCACCGTCTGCATCCACCCGTTGGATTTCAATTTTGTCGCTGACATCGTTGTAGAAAAGCACGATCTCGTAACTGAATCTTTGATAATTTCCGCCGATACCAAGCTCATAGCTTCGCAGGAATTCAGGGTCCAGTTCGTGCACGGTTGTTTTGGTGCCGTAAACGGCTTCGGCCCCGATTCGCGGAATATCGCCCGGTGTCGGGGCAACCACATAGAGCTCTGCCGTATCCGGTGCCCGATAGCCTTCGGCATAGTTCACGCGGACTTTGAGCATTGGGGAAAACTGTTTGACAAGTCCGGCTTTAAAGGTGGCTTTGTTTTCCGCATCGGACATATCGTCGTACCGGGCCCCAAAAATTGCATTGAGGCCCGGGGTAATCTGCCACTCATCCTGGAGATAAACCGCCTTGAACAATTGTGTGTCGTTTACAAACGCGTAACTTGCCGGGTCCGGGTTGATGGCGGCGGAATTTCTCGATATCTCCCGGTACTCGGCACCGCCCACCAGGAGATGGGCGGATGTTACTGCCCAGGTGGATTCCGCCTCGTATCCTGTGATATCCACATCCGCACTGAATTTGGTGTTCGTGGGTGCCGTAAAATTTTTTGCCCGGGTTTTGTTCCGCTTTTCATATTCCGACCGGTACACGCCTATCCGGCCGGTCAAGGTATCTGTGAATTTGTATTTGACCGAGGTGTTGGCATCCAGACGATTGTTGTCATCCTCGGAGTCCACCGGCGTATCCAGAACCATGACTGCGGACGGTGTCTGTCCGGGCCTTGCCTTTTTGAATCCGCCGGTGTAGGTGCCGTCCCGGTTCTCTTCAAAGTAGTTCAGGCCAAGCTGGGCATTCAGTCTCTCGGTCAGGTCGGCATCCAGGGATATGCCCGTGGAAAAAACTTCTGATTCGTCGCGGTAGGTCACATCCCTGTTGCCGGTCTCTCCATGCTGGGGATCTGAAGTGACCGGCAGGCCGGTTTTAGGGTTCAGGGCTTTTGAAGAATAGGTTTCGGTTTCCCTGTAGGGCCTGGTTTTATTGTAGTTGGTATACAGGGTGATCCCAACTTTTCCCACCCGTCCCCAGGCATTGACACCGGCCTTGTATGACTCCCCGTCCCCATGGTCATTCATCCCGGTGGAGAGATCCATGTCCATGGCGAACTTTTTTTGGCCGGCTTTTTTTGTGATAATGTTGATCACCCCGCCCAGGGCATCCGATCCGTAGAGGGTACTCATAGGTCCTTTCACGATTTCTATCCGTTCGATCATACCGGCCGGAATCCTGTCCAGCTCATAGGTGCTTTGGGTTTCCCCGGCCATACGTCTGCCGTCAATGAGCAGCAGGGTGCCGTTGCCCCCCATGCCCCGGATGGAGATGGTGCTCTTGGATTTAGCGCTTGAATGGGCAAACTGCCCGTACTGCAGGGTCAGCCCCGGGGTTTTTTCCATGATGTTCTTCAGGGTGGATGCGCCCATCAATTTGATATCTTCTTGGGTGATCACATCCACCGACGCCGTGATCCCGTCAATATCCTTTGCCGTCTTTGTTGCGGTGATCACCAAAGAATCTTCCCGGACAATCTCTGTTTGCCGGGCCAACGCCGGACCCGCAACCATGGCGATGATTACTGCCGCATAGAGGCAGGCCGTAATTTTTATTTTCATCTGAACTCTCCTTTATCGCTTCTCATCTATAGTCATCTTTTCGGATTGCTGCTTTTGAACCGCCATTGTGGCCCGCTTGAAATGGATCAGCTCCAAAAGGACACCTTCGGGAGACTGATGAAATGCACTGATGTACATGCCCATGCGCTGGGCGTGCATCTTGTCCCGGATCAGCCAGAAGTATTCCTTTTGATTCAAAACGCCTTGCGCTTTGAGCTTGTCGGCGGATTTAATAAATTCGGCCGCCAATTGATTGGCCTGGGCAACAATTTCGTCACAGGCGGACAGGTTTTCCCGGGCCCGGGACTTGGCGTGGCATTGGCTGCAGATCTCCACCATTTTATCTCTATGTTCGGTCCATTGGGCCATGCTGGGCCTGAAACTGTCCGGGGCCAGAATCGGACCGAGCATTTCCACGGCCCCTTTGACGGTGTTCTGGGCAGCAGAATGCTGTGGATCGGGTTCTTCCCCCCGAACCCCAAAAAAGCCCCAACTGGTTTTGACCATGTGATCTCCTTCGGGCATATGGCAGGTCGCACATGTGGGAACATTACCGTCCAGCCCCCGGGAGCGGTACAAGGCGCCGTGCCTTGAATTCCCATAGGCTTCATACTGGGGATGATTGCCCATGTGGCAGGGAAGGCAGGCTTCGGGTTTGCGGGCTTCCCGGGCGGAGAACTTGTGGCTGCCGTGGCAGGCGTTGCACTGCCCCCCGTCCTTGCAGATGCTGTTGTGGCAGGTCGCGCATGATTTATCAAAAATACCCGGCGCATGGGCCTTGACCTTTTTACCCATGGCAGAGATGGAGAGCGCGGTTTCGGCTTTGCCGTGTTTGCCCATGGTAAACCGTTCTGCCTGGTGTGTGTGGCATGTCCCGCACACCTTGATACTCGGCATGACGGCCTTTTTTGAATCGGTTTCATTGGTGTGCGCCGAACCGTGGCACTGGGTGCAGTTCATACCGGATTCGGCCATGCCGGACAGCTCCCAGTCCGTAACCAGGGAGGGGTTGAGCCTCCGGTGACACTGAATGCATTCATGGGCTTCATTGGCCCGGGCAAAGGCCGCCTGTGTCCAAAGGGCAAGGAGTATTGCCGCCGGCATCCCGATTATAAAAAAATATTTTTTATCCATGGGTATCCTGATCCTTTTGGGACAAAGCCGGGTATTCAATGATTTCAATCACCCGGTCCGATTGATCAAACAATTGTTTGACCATATGCTGGAATCGCTTTGGAAAGGTTTTCTTGTCTTCAGGTGTGGCTTCCGGGCCAATGGCACTCATCAGGATGGCTTTGGGATTTACCGCCTTTTCGGGATGATAGTTGACACCCACCTGTCTGTTTGTATCCAGGCGGGTAAGCCGGATATCCGTATCAATGGGCGCACTATAATGCAGCAGGTTTCGCCGGTTGAACCGTCCCCCGGGAAGCCCGCCGAATCCGAAATCCGTAGTCGCCCCGGTGATATTGGAAAGTACCGAGCCCACAACCCCGGCATTGTCTTGGGTGGGCCCCTGTCTGATTTCAACCTTTATCTCACCTCTTTGGGGTAATTCATTTTTGTATAGGGCCTTGAGTCCTTTCCGGGCGGCAAGATAGGCACCGCCCACAACAGCGCAACTGTGCCCCGCCATCTTCACCGTGTCCACATAGGTGATCTCTATGATACCCCCCTGGCTTGTCCCGATAAATCCGCCTAGCGCATCTTCTAAGACGATGGCGTCAATTTCGTCAAAAAAAGCAGGGTAGTGCATTTGGGAATGATCTTTTCCTTCGTTTGCCGTCCCTGAAACGGGGGTAAGTACAGAAATCAATGCAATGGCCAACAATCGCCAGGTTTGTTTTTCCAGTCTGATTTTCATTTTTTATCCTTTAAATAAAATTATACATCTGCCGCATCATACCTGTTGTCCGGGTCTTGTCTTTGCGCTATCGCAAGTTGAGGCGAATTTTTATTTATGGTCTTAAAAAAGTTAGCATGGAATGTAAAAATGCTATGCGGAGAAGAAGTTAATGGTGCGGTTGGTTATTGCTTGACTAAAGCCTTCAGAGCGTCGGGATCGGTAATGGTGACATTTTGGCGGGAGGATTTCAGCCAGCCGTTTTTTTCCCAATCGCTGAGGGTGCGGCTGACGGTAAACATTGAGGCCCCGATATGGTCTGCGATATTCTGGCGGCTCAGGGGGATATCAATATAGATTCCATTCTCTTTTTTCCGGCCTGTGCTGGCCATCAGGCTGATCATGAACTTGGCGATACGCCGGGGCGCCTGTTCCGAACAGAGATCCAGATAGCGCTGCTGTAAATCCTCCATACGTTCGAAAAGGAGGGTGATTAAATCCAGGGTTATTTCGGGGTGTTCCCGGGCGATTTTAAGAAACCCGCGCCTGTCCCAGGAGATCACTTCCGTCTCTTTGATTGCCTGGGCCGTTACTGGATAAACGCCGCCTCTAAGTACAATAGGGGTGGCTGTCATCTCCCCGGAAGATATATAACGGATAATGACTTCCCGGCCCTGCAAATTGAGTTTTGACAGCTTCAGGCAGCCTTTGGCCACCAGATAACATCTTTGGGCAGGTTCTCCTTCGTGAAACAGATACGCCTTGGACTGCATGTGCCTGGCGGTACCGAATTTAATAAAATTTTTGTAGCGGCGGGAAAGCAGTATATTTAAAAAATGCGGATCGGAGTCTTTTTTTAATTGCAA
>JAKSBO010000923.1 GCA_022361095.1 Desulfobacterales bacterium
CTTGTTCATAGTTCGATGGGATTCATGATTTACAGAAAAGGATAAACAGAGCCCGGCCAGAAGTATTCTGGGCTGTTACAGCTAATGTATCCGGCTAGTTCCGGGGCCAATGAAACAAGTTTTTCCGCCGCCTGGGATTCGTAAGCCATGAGCGTGAAATCCGAAAATTCAAACCCGGGGCCAACTGAACAGCCGACCAGCACCGTGTCTGAAATCGGCACGGCTGCCTGCCAGATGCCTGCGGGGACAACATGGCAGAAAGCGTTTTCCCGGGCTGATAGGGTTACGCATTGGGGCGGTGTGTCTGTTTCATCCCATAAAAACAGATGAATGCCCTCTCCCTGATAAAGGTTCCATATTTCATCTGATGTCACTTTGTGAAATCGGCTGACTTCTTTGGGGTTCAGCGAAAAATAGATGTGGGTCAGGGCCGGTCTGACAGTCCCGTCATCTTTGGATACGGTATGTTCAGATCTGAAAACTTCACAATATCTGCCTCCCTCGGGATGTTCTATGAGATCAATGGGCTTCATTTTTATAATCGGATGATTCATTTGATTGTCCTTTATCTGTTTTTAACCACGGAAGACACGGAATGCACTGAAAATAAAATTCTGTGTCTTCGGTGTTTTCCGTGGTTAAAATATTTTTTATCGTTTGTCGTGTCCCCCGGGCTGTGCATTGGGCCGATATCAGGTATTTCTTGATTTGCCGGGTCATTAATGTTACCCGAAGCTTATTTTAAAAGAAAGGATTAGATGATGACCAAAGACACCTGTTCAGCGGAGAACAGATATGCTGCTTTTGAGGATCTTGGCATCCGGGACTATGCGCAGGTTCTTGACCTACAGACCGCTGCCCGGGAAAAGATGCTTCGGGACCCGGGTCTTAGTGGCCGGGTTCTTTTTGTCCAGCATCCGGCTGTTTACACCTTGGGTAAAAGAGGGGGGCGTGAAAACCTTGTGGTGTCGGAACGGTTTCTGGCCGAAAAAGGCATTGGGATTGTCCAGACTGCCAGGGGCGGGGACATTACCTATCACGGGCCGGGACAGGCCGTACTCTATCCCATCATCAACCTGGAGCGCTCCAGGATCGGGGTGGCCGACTTTATCCACGGCCTTGAGGAAATTATGATGAAAACAGCCCGGCAGTTTGATGTAGAAACCCGGAGAGACCCTAAAAACCACGGCATCTGGGTGGAAAATAAGAAAATCGGCAGTGTGGGGCTTTCGATTAAAAAAGGGATCTGCATCCATGGCCTGGCACTGAATGTCTGCCCGGATCTGACCCCGTTTACCTGGATCAATCCCTGCGGCCTTCAGAATATATCCATGACCTCCCTTGAACAGGAAAATAAAACCCTTACCTTTGACCCGAAAGCCTCCATGGAACAGGTTAAGCGGTTGTTTTTCAAATTTTTTTGCCAAATTTTTAATTTTGAGACAAAAGGGACAAACCCATGAGTACCCATTGCAACGGCCACAAAGAATCCCCTTGTTCCGGTGACATCCGGAAGGGAAAGCCCAGGTGGCTGAAAAAGCGTATGCCCAAAGGCGGAGACTGCCGGCGGGTAACCCGGCTTTTATCCGAAGCCGGCCTTCATACCGTCTGCCAGGAAGCGTCCTGCCCCAATATGTTTGAATGTTTTGAAAAGAACACCGCCACCTTCATGATCCTGGGCGCCAACTGCACCCGGAACTGCAGGTTCTGCAATGTGACCTCAAATCCGCCGATGCCGGTTGACCCGGATGAACCCCAAAGGGTTGCCGATACCGTACTCAAGCTGAATTTAACCTACGTGGTTGTGACGTCCGTTACCAGGGACGATCTTCCTGACGGCGGGGCTTCCCACTTTGCACATGTGATCCGGGCGATTAAACAGGCCGGACAGGGTATCCGGGTGGAAGTTTTAATTCCGGATTTCCAGGGAGATCTCAAAGCCCTTGAAATCGTAGCTGACGCTGAACCGGACGTGATCAACCACAATATTGAGACGGTCAGGGGCCTTTATGCCAAGGTTCGTCCCCAGGCCAGGTACCAGCGGTCCCTTGACCTTATTCAGAATGTTGCCACGCATTTTCCCGGCCTGCCGGCCAAGTCAGGCATCATGGTGGGGCTGGGTGAAACAAAAGAGGAACTTCGGAGCACTTTCCAGGATCTCTATGATCACGGCTGCAACATTCTCACTGTGGGCCAATACCTTCAGCCCGCAAGGGACCACCTGCGCGTAGAAAAATTTTACACCCCCGAAGAGTTTGAACAACTTCAACGGATGGCCCGGGAGATAGGGTTTCAACAGGTGGCCTCCGGCCCCTTTGTCAGAAGCTCCTACAATGCCGGGACGTTGTTCGAAACACTCGAGGGTGCGGGGTAGTGTTGTTAACTAAACTTAAACCTGCTGGTTAATTTGTTTAATTGTTCTGAGAGATTAGATAATTCTGCTGCGCTGCTGTTCACCTCCCGGCTTCCGGAACTGACCTGTGTTGCAGATTGGTTTACCTGCTGGATATCCTGTGTTACCTCGCCGGCAACGCCTGAAACCTGGTTTACATTGTCATTTACTTCTTGAATGCCTACTGCCGCCTGGTTCACGTTATCGGAGATTTCCCGGGTCGTGGCGGATTGTTCCTCAATGGCTGTGGCAACCGCCGACACAAGGCCGCTGAGCTCTTCAATTATTTCACTGATTGATTCTATTGCGGTAAATGCCTCTTCTGTCGTTTTTTGAACGCCGGTTATTTTTTCTGTTATGTCATTGGTCGCATCGGCTGTTTGATTTGCAAGTGCTTTAATTTCGCTTGCAACAACGGCAAAGCCTTTGCCCGCATCTCCTGCTCTGGCCGCTTCA
>JAKSBO010000921.1 GCA_022361095.1 Desulfobacterales bacterium
GATGCCATGGAATCGGATCTCATTCATAGGATTTATGGTTCCGGCGGACCACACGTACTTGCTCTGAAATCATGGATCGGGCATCTCGGGGCAGGCTGTGGTGCCGTAGAAACAGCTATTTTATTGTTTCTCATGCGTGCGGGATATTTACCGAAAATAAGAAATTTACAAACCCCATGTCATGAAATTCCGAATTTTTCAACTTGCAGCCAATCGGTTGCCATGGAAGTCGCTGTAGTGGAAAGTTTCGGCTTTGGTGGCCAGAACAGTGCGCTTGTGATAAAAAAATGGCTGTCTTAAATATTCATACCCGCCTTGACGATTTTTTGATGGTTGATCAGATTAACCTGATCAATGATAAAAACATAAGTGGTTCCAACACATTTTTAAATGCCCCTTTTTCTTTTTGTCTTGAATCCCTGGTCCAGATGTGCGCGTTGCATGTCCGATATACCCTGAACTTTGAAAAGCATGTCTTTTTACTGAAAATCAATCGATGCGCCATTAATACGGAGCATACTTTTTCCGGCAGGTATGCCCTGCATGCAGAGCTGATGCACCGGAGCAGTCAGGCGTTTTCGTATACAGCAGCAGCACTGCGGGATGAAATACAGATTATGGATGGCAGCTTCATCATTGCCGCCAGGGAATATGACAAGAATTTTATGAAAAAAAACATCAGCCCTCATTACAAAAAGGTATTTTCATGTTTGCTCAACACTACGCGGACAAACTAAAGCAGCAGATGGGAGCCGGCCTTTTTCGGAAACTTTATGATATCCAGGGACGGGAAGGGAAATATATTTTTACGGACAATAGAAAAAAACTTAATTTTTCTTCAAATGACTATCTTGGACTTGGTGTTTCCAAAACCCTTAAAGAAATTGTGTCGAAAAATTTTTTACAATACGGCACGTCTTCCTCTTCCTCCCGCCTGGTCACAGGAAACTATACAATTATTCAAGAGGCAGAAAAGGCTTATGCCGACTATTTCGGGTATGATGATGCGATTTTTTTCCCAAGCGGATACCAGGCGAATTTGGGTATTATGTCCGCTTTTTTTCAACCGGGAGACCTGATTATATACGACAAGCATATCCATAACAGCAGTGTCAACGGTATTAGGCTGAGCGGAGCCGAATTTTCAGGTTATAATCATAACAGCATGTCTCATCTTGAAAAAAGGCTTGATAAACGGGGGGGTGAACGGACCGCCGTTGTAACGGAATCTTTGTTCAGCATGGATGGGGATATATTGCCGGTCCTGGGTTTTGGAAAGACTAAAACGAAATACGGATTTCTCAGCATTGTAGACGAAGCCCATGCCTTTGGTGCTGTCGGGGAGAAAGGGACCGGACTGGCTAAGGGGGTTGCCGATATCGCAGTAGGCACATTCGGAAAAACCCTGGGATTTTTCGGGGCATTCGTCCTTTTGCCGGGGGAATTTAAAAATTATCTCATGAATTTTTCATCTCCTTTGATCTACTCTACAGCTCTTCCGGAAGCCCATGCCGCATCTGCCCTGGAAATTCTGCCGCTGATTTCAGATGCAGGAAACAAAAGGAGAGATTTAAAAAAAATCAGCCAATATATGAAGCACTGTCTCTCAGAGACCGGATTACAAGTAAATGGGGATGCACATATCCTTACAATTCAAATCGGAGATGAAAAAAAAGCCGTGGAATTTGCCGCAGCTTTATTTGAAAAAGATATTTTTGTTTTTCCCGCACGGTATCCCACTGTTCCGCTGGGGAAAGCCGTATTGCGTGTCAGTATGACCGCGTTGATGACAAAAGAGGACGTGGAATTTTTTGTAGAGATGATAACATTGGTCCGTTCGTGTTTCAAACGGACAACATAATGCATGGTGTACCCCAGCATTGCATAAAATTTTATGCAATACTGGGGTGTAGACAGCAAGTATTCGTTGCCGCTGCGGATACGGGCGTCGGAAAAACTGTATTATCGCTTCTGCTGATGCAGTATTTTATATAAGACCACCTCTAATAATGGTCTTTTGGTCCGATTTCTGCGTTGCAGCAAAATTTTAATCCTCGAAATACTCAATGTATTCCTCCGGTTAAAATGTTGCCGCGCCTTGAACTCAAACCAAAATCCTTATTATTAGAGGTACCCATAAGATCACAAACAGGCTGTCGATTTTCTTCCATATAGATTTTCCCTTCCAGCGATTTTTCCAAAATCTGCTTATCTTTATTTTCCTTTCTTTGACTGGGTCATCAGGATACCCGGCGGATTTAATCCTTCGGCCACAGCCCCGGAATATGTCACCTATGGTGATGAAGAACTATGGTCCTATGAAAGATGGAACATACGATTCTTATAATTGATATAACGGTCTTTACACCACCTGTAGTGATCCGGGAGAGGTGAGCCTGCATTATGGTCCGTTGATAAAGGCAGCCACAAATGGATGATTGAGACTATAGCGTTAAAAAAAGAGACGCAAACGTTAGCTCCATTTGATAATTTCTGCTATCTACATCACCTAAATTTTACTTTCATACCTAATATCATGATTGATAAAAAGAAATATTAATCCACAAAAACAAAGGAGAGAATAATGCGCACATTTTATACCAAGAGAACAGTAATGAAAAAACTGATTGTTCTGTTGATATTAATTTTCTCAGCTTCTTTTGCCCACGCCCATACCATCTGGATCAACGCGTTTGAATCCCATGCCCATGGGGGGCATAACGCCATGGTTTGCCTGGGCTGGGGGCATGCCCTGCCCATGGATGATATCCTCAATTCACCCAACGGCCGTATCGCTATCGAGCGGTTCGAACTCCTGGACCCCTCCCTGAAAAAGATAGAACTTCTCAAACCGGAATCCAAGCTTGCCGAACCCAAACTGTCCAATGACAACTTTGATCTTGTTGCCGCCGATCTGGCCACCCAGAAGATTGGGTTCAAGAAAAGCAGTGCTCCCGGTGTTTATCAGATAGGCGCGGTATCCCGGGCCACGTTCTATACCCAGTATGTGGACAAAAAGGGCAAAACACGCCTGAAGCTCAAGCCCAAGGATGAAATCAAGGACATCCAAACTGTTCTGATGTCCGTAAAATACCAGGCCTTTGCCAAATCTTATCTTACGGTGGGTGCCTGGTCCGAGCCCAAGCCCCTGGGGCATGGACTGGAAATCATTCCGCGTACCGATTTGAGTTCTTTGCATACCGGCGATCTGGTGGAGGTGGATGTTTTATTTCACGGCAAGCCCCCCGAAGGCATGCAATACATCACCGCTAACAGCGGCAGCTTCGGCCAAAGCGACGGTTTTTCATTATACTCAAAGGTAAAAAAAGGCAAGGCCGGATTTCGCGTTCAAAACGCAGGTCAATGGGCAATAAGCATTGCCATCAAGGACGACGTTACCCAGAAGGGTCCCCTCAAGGATCTGTACGGCAAGGCGGATGTGGTATCTCACGCCGCCACCTTGACGTTTAATGTCCGATAGCGGCCATGGGCTGATCTGGCAAACAGCCACAGGATCAGATCAGCCCGCAACCAAGGTGGGAAAGATCTGTGTGAATGACACAGATCTTTTTTTATAAAACAATACTGGATTGTCAAATGATGCGCTATGCCTTGATCTCTGTTCTATTGATGCCGTTTTTTTTTATTTCCGGCTGTAATCTGATCTCCCCTGACCCTGCGGCTGTGATGCCCGTTAAGCTTCCGGATGCTTATGTCCATAAGGCTGGTATTGACCACACGCCCGGGTCCGGTAATGAAACCACGGGTGGGGGATGGTGGAGACAGTTCGGGGTTGAGGAACTGAGTGAACTGATTCAGGCAGGTCTTGACGCCAATTATGATCTCAAAGCGCTTAAAGCTAAGGCGGACCAGGCTCTGTCGGATGTAAAAAGCAAAAAATCAGGCCTTTGGCCCTCCCTTGATTACGCCCTTAAAGGTAAGCGAACCCATTCCCGATCTAAAACCGAAGGGCAATCTGCCGTTTCGGACCATGATCACACCTATTCCGCCGGCCTGGATGCTGAATATACCCTGGATCTGTGGGGAAAAACCCGTGCCGGTGTCAACGCGGCAGCGCTTGAATATCTGGCGGCACGCCAGGACCTGGAGGATGGGGCACTGACCCTGTCCACGGATATTGCGGATACCTGGGTGGATATTCTGTCCGTGCGAACCCGAAAGGCTGTGCTTGCGCGGCAGATAGAAGCCAACCGGATGACGCTGAAACTGCAGGAATTACGCTTTATCAACGGTAAAGCCACTGCCCTGGAGGTGTCCCAGCAACGGGAAGCGCTGGCCCAGGTCCTTTCCGCCATGCCTTTGCTTGAAAAAGAGGAAAAACAATCGATCAATGCCATGGGCCTGTATCTGGGCCGGACACCCGGGACACCTGTGGCAGTTTCCGCCCCCCAATTTCCCCAAACCTTTCTGGCCCCCCAGCCCGGTATCCCGGCTGACCTGCTTGGGAATCGGGCTGACATCAGGGCCGCACGGATGCGCCTGGACGCGGCTGCCCTGGACGTGGAGGCGGCCAAAGCCGATCTGTTTCCCGAATTAACCCTCTCTGCCTCGGCGACATTTTCCAGCGGTACCCTGGACCTGCTGTTCCGGAACTGGGTGACTACCCTGGGTGC
>JAKSBO010000126.1 GCA_022361095.1 Desulfobacterales bacterium
ACCCGGAACCCCGGCAGGCTTCTTACATTCCTTTTCCAAAACATATTGACGGCCTAACCCGCCTGAATTATCCTTACCACGCTTCAACCGGAAGCGGCTCCCAGTCTTTTTTTAACGCTTTCGACGCCAAAGGATTCGGTTCATGCAAAAACACTTTTTACCTCCCCAGGACAGACCCTGGTCCAGGTTCTGCCTGCTTTTTATTGTTGTAACCCTTTTCACAGGCTGCAAAGCCGTTGGACCGGACTACACACAGCCGAATCTTTTCCCTGGAGGGCCCTGGCATGCCCCCATGCAAAAGGGCTTGGCCCAGGCACCGGCAGATTCCGAACAACTGGCCCAATGGTGGACGGTGCTCAATGACCCGGTGCTCACGGATCTGATTTCCCATGCGGTTCAGAGCAATCCGGATGTAAAGCTGGCCCTGGAACGTATTCGCCAGTACCGGCTGCTCAAGGGAATAGAACAATCAGACAGGCTGCCCGCGGTCAATGCCTCGGGCGGGGCGTCGTGGAGCGGCACCAGCAATGAAGAGGGTACCGGTACTGTTTCCAAGGCCTATAGTGCAGGAGTTGATGCAAGCTGGGAAATTGATTTGTTCGGCCGGATACAACGCTCCATAGAAGCTGCGGACGCAACCCTTTCGGCCAGGCAGGAGGCGCTGCGGGATGCCTTGGTAAGTCTTGCGGGAGACCTTGCCGAAAGCTACATTGATGTACGTACGGCCCAAATACGGCTCAATGTAGTCCGGCAAAGCATTGATTCCCAGACAGAATCCTTCCGGCTCACCCAGTGGCAGAACCAGGCCGGCCTCTCCGATGCACTGGATGTTCACCAGGCCCGGTACAGCCTGGAAAATGCCAAAGCCCAGATTCCGGCCCTTGAATCCACCCTGTCCGGGGCCATGAACCGTGTAGCGGTGCTCTCGGGTCTCGCCCCCGGTACCCTGCACGAAAAACTGATCCCCCCCTGCCCTTTGCCCGCGCTGCCCGCCGCCATTGCCGTGGGGCTTCCTGCAGACGCCCTGCGCCGCCGGCCCGACATCAGAGAGGCCGAGTACGAACTCATAGCCAGGACCGCCCAGGTGGGTGTGGCCACAGCAGACCTTTATCCTAAACTGACCCTGTCCGGTGCCATCGGCGTGGATGCCCTGAACCCTGCCCAACTCATAGATAATACCCTGAATCCTTCCCATTGGGCTCGGTCCCTGGCCGCAAACCTTTCCCATACCTTGTTTGACGCAGGCGCGATTCGTAAAAATATAAAAGTCCAGAACTCATTGCAGGAACAAGCCCTGATTCAATACGAATCCATGATCCTGTCAGCCCTGGAAGAGGTGGAAAATGCCCTGGTGGCCTACGCCAAGGAACAGATCCGGCTGGAACACCTGGCCGTTGCCGCCGAACACGCCCGGATTGCAGAAGATCTGGCCAAAAAAAAATACGAATCCGGCCTTGTTGACTTCACCACGGTGCTGACATCCCAACAGACCGTGTTATCCTATGAAAGTGACCTCGCCACAAGCCAGGGGGCCTGTGTCTCCAATCTGATCACACTTTATAAAGTCCTTGGCGGGGGCTGGACCCCGGTCGAACCCGATGCCCCAAAGGGCGGACACCCCCAACCTGAAACAGAGCAAACCCCTTAACATCTTTGGAGTTCCCATGGATTTAGCTGATGATATCAATGCGACATTAAAGAACACCGGCCCCGCCAAAAAAGGCAAAAAGCGAATTCTCATCATTGTTTTGATTCTGATGATATGCGCGGCAGGGACATATTTTTTTCTGCTGCCCAAAGGCTCGTCCGGCGGCGGGCCGGACAGCGGCCTCTCTTTTAAGACCGCACCGGCCGCCGTCACCGATATTCACGTCACCGTATCCGCCACCGGCACCCTGGAACCCACCAACGAGGTGGAGGTGGGCAGTGAATTATCCGGCACCATCAAGGAGGTGTTTGTGGATTACAACGACCAGGTCACCGAAGGCCAGATCCTGGCCCGGCTGGACATCACGGACCTCCAGGCCCAGGTGCGCAAAAGCAAGGCCTCCCTGGCGTCTGCCCGGGCCTCTGTACGCCAGGCCCAGGCCACGGTGGAACAGACAAATCTGAAGTTAAAAAACCTGGAAAAAGTCCGGGAATTGAGCGGCGGCAAGGTACCGGCCCGGACCGATATGGATGAAGCCCGGGCCAACTACACCCGTGCCCTGGCTGATGAAGCCAGTGCAAAAGCAAGTGTGGCCGAGGTCCAGGCATCTTTGGACAGCACCTTAACCGAATTGTCCAAGGCAGACATTCTCTCCCCGGTAAACGGGGTTGTCCTGACCCGGGACATTGAAAAGGGCTCCACTGTAGCGGCCTCTTTTGAAGCCCCGGTGCTGTTTACCCTGGCGGAAGACCTAAGCAAAATGAAGCTGAATGTGGATGTGGACGAAGCCGATATCGGTGTGGTCACCGAAGGACTTGACGCCAACTTCACCGTAGATGCCTACCCCCAGCGCAAATTTGCGGCAAAAATCCAGCAGGTCCGGTTTAATGCCACCACCACGGACGGGGTGGTCACCTATGAAACCATCATGACCTGTGACAACGCCGACTTAGCCCTGCGCCCGGGCATGACCGCCACGGCGGACATTATTGTCAAGCAGGCGGATCAGGTCTTATCCGTTCCCAATGCCGCCTTAAGATTTTCAATGCCGAAACCCGGGGAAAACAACAGGAAACCATCGGTATTACGGATGCTCTTTCCCGGCCCGCCCAGACGCGGCAACCGCCCAACCAAGCAAGTGACCGTCACAGGCGGCAAAGACCGGAAGACCATTTGGATTCTGGATAAAAACAAGGGGCCACGGCCGGTGACTGTGAAAACGGGTTTAACCGACGGTGTCAATACCCGGATTCTGGAAGGAGAGATCGCCCGGGGCACCCAAGTGATTGTCTCCGCAACAACAAAGGGCAAATAAAGCCATGGCTGAAAAAAGACACCCTCTGATCTCCCTGGCCCGGGTCACCAAAGCATACGGCAGCAACGAAGCCAGAATCTTTGCATTGCGCGGCATTGACCTGTCCATTGAGTCCGGTGAATTTATTTCGGTGATGGGACCGTCCGGCTCCGGAAAATCCACCTGCATGAATATTTTAGGATGCCTGGACACCCCCACGTCAGGCCGGTATAAATTCGGCGGGGTGGAGGTGAGCCATATGCGCCGCAAACAACTGGCCACCCTGCGCCGGTTTTATCTGGGCTTTGTATTCCAGGGGTTCAACCTGCTGAACCGGACCACGGCCATGGAGAATGTGGAACTGCCCTTGATATACAGGGGCATGCCGCCCAAGGAACGTAAAACACTGGCGCGCAAAGCCCTTGAACAGGTGGGGCTTGCAGGGCGCGAAGCCCACACCCCCGGGGAGTTGTCCGGAGGGCAGCAGCAGCGGGTGGCCATTGCCCGGGCCATTGCCACCACCCCGTCGGTATTGTTCGCCGACGAGCCCACGGGTAACCTGGACACGGCCAGAAGCCATGAAATCATGGCACTTTTAAGGCAGTTGAACAGGGAACAGAAAATCACCGTGGTCATGGTCACCCATGAATCGGAAATGGCCGCTTACTCGGACCGGATCATTCACTTTGTGGACGGCCAGGTGGCGGATGTTGAAAACGGGCATGCCCCGGCAGCCAAAGGAGGCCGGGACCAATGATCTGGAACACCTTTATCCTGGCGCTGCGGGGCATCCGGCGCAATGTCCTGCGTTCGGTGCTCACCATTTTAGGCATCATCATCGGTGTGGCGGCCGTGATTACACTCGTGACCATCGGTAACGGCACCACAGCCCAGGTGACCCAGCAGATCGCCGCCATGGGCACCAATGTCCTGCTCATTACCCCGGGCCAGCGCCGTGGGCCAGGCAGGGCATCCGGCGCCCCGAGTTTTTCAGCCAAAGATGTCCAGGCCATTGAACAGCAGATCAATGATCTGGCAGGTGTGGCACCGGCCGTATCCGCCGCTGCCGTAGCCGTTGTGGGAAACCAGAACTGGAACACCGGCATTACCGGCACCACCAATGATTTTTTCACGGTACGCAACTGGACCATTAAAGCAGGACGGACATTTAACGAAAATGAAATGAGCGCCGGGCGCACCGTATGTGTGGTGGGGGAGACCATCCGGGAAAACCTGTTTGGCGACACCGATCCTTTGGGGCAAAAGCTGCGCCTGGGCAAGGTATCCTGTCAGATCGTCGGCCTGTTGAAAGCCAAAGGCAACTCCTCCATGGGCAATGACCAGGATGATTGTGTAATCATGCCCATGAAAGCGGTCCAGCGCCGGTTTACCGGCGACAAGGACATCCCCTTTATCCAGGTGGCGGTTAAGGATGGCGCATCCACAACCGCGGCATCAGCCGCCATCCAGAGCCTTTTAAGAAAACGCCGCCACCTCTCGGATAATGAAGAAGACAATTTCAGAATCATGGACACCAAGGAGCTTGCCACCATGCTCACCGCCACCACCAAAACCATGACCGCCCTGCTCGGGGCTGTGGCGGCAGTGAGTCTTCTGGTGGGCGGTATCGGTATCATGAACATCATGCTGGTCTCCGTGACCGAGCGCACCCGGGAGATCGGCATCCGCCTGGCCATCGGTGCCTATGAACATGAAGTGCTGCTCCAGTTCCTGGTGGAATCTGTGGTACTCTCCTCCTTTGGCGGCATATTCGGCATTATCCTGGCTTTAGCCGCATCCTTCGGCGCCACAAAAATACTGGCGATCCCCTTTGCCCCGGATATCTCCATCATTGTTATTGCGTTTTTCTTTTCTGCTGCCGTGGGTGTTGTGTTCGGATACTTTCCAGCTTTGAAAGCGGCCCGTATGGATCCCATTGATGCTTTGCGGCACGAATAAGGCCTGTGAAAAACAATTTCCATAAGTCACCAACCTCCGGCAAAGCCGGAGGCTTGGATTGCGAACCGCTCAAAGCGGTCATAAAACCATGAACCACCTAAAGGTGGTCTTCGCTAAAACAACTTCATTTGGTCACAACGACTATCTGCTTCCTCTTGTCGTCTGATGTAAGTTCTTACGACACCCTCATCTTGCCCGAGGTTGAAACAAAGTATCATCTCGCCCAAAAACTCTGACCTGTAAAATTTTGCCTTCGTCCACCATAAGTTCTCGCTATATGGATAGCGCTTTTTCCTTTGATATATCCAACAACCTGAGACACTGCGTATTTTGGGGGAATTGAAACCAGCATGTGGACATGGTTCCCCATTAAATGCCCTTCTATAATTTGTGATTCCTTATGCAATGCCAATTCTCTGAAGACCTTGCCAAGATTTTCCCTCAAATTGCCATATACTGCTTTTTCCGATACTTTGGAATCCATACCAAATGGTACTTGCAATCCCACGTTGTATGATTTAATTTGCTGTATGTATTCATCGAAAGTCTCCTTTCTTTTGTGATCTTTGAGCGGTTCACATTAATAGAGGCTTGCGATTTTTCCCGCAAATGTCAAACCATGAGAGTCTCCCCGGCAAAGCCGGGGGTTTACCCATGTTAATTACTATATTGGCTCTTTCTGCCTAATATAACTGTTATGTAAAAGAAAAAAACTTGATGGAAACTTTATATCATTACTGTAGCGTCAATACCTTTCACTCAATTATTAAGGGAAAAGCCATATGGTTATCGTCTCTTTCTCTATCCAATGACTCATTAGAGGGTAAAATTGTTTCAGAAGTCATTTCTCATTTGGCAAATGAAGAAAAGCTTGACCCAGCAACAATTAAGCGTCTTAAAGAATATATCGGGTATTTAGAACAATCTATTGATGGGCTAGGCTTTTGTTTATCTGAAGAAAGTGATTTATTAAGTCAGTGGAGAGGATATGCCAATGATGCCACAGGGTTTTCAATTGGGTTTTCTAAAAATTATCTAGAGGAATTAGCGGGGGAATATAAAACCAATAAACAAACCAACGGCTTTAGAATTCAACAAGTTGAATATGACCAAGTTAAACATATTGAATTGGTAAAGCCTACTTTTAAAAAAATCAAAGAACAAATCGCTAATGGTGCTTTCCAAATTCCTGGTTTAAGAGGTATACTCGATACCAGAACTGATGAAGAGTTTGAGGAAGAAACCAAAAAGATAAAAGCTGCGTCAAAATCATTATCAATCCAAGTATTAATGCTGTATGAACAACTGTTTAGACTTAAATCACATGCTTTTAAAGAAGAAAAAGAGTGGCGTCTACTTTCTCCTCGATTGCAATCTGGAGACGATAATTGTAAATACCGAGCAACTCATAACAGTTTAATACCTTATAGAAGTTACAA
Source organism: Desulfobacterales bacterium (assembly GCA_022361095.1). Classification (GTDB taxonomy): domain Bacteria; phylum Desulfobacterota; class Desulfobacteria; order Desulfobacterales; family Desulfobacteraceae; genus Desulfobacter. Next base: position 6,341 of record JAKSBO010000126.1, read on the forward strand.
AATAGGAAAATCAGCATTCAATCCAATAGTCGAAGTGATTATTGGTCCTAAGAACATGACACCAAGTAATGTAGTAGAGGGCTTTTTAATTTCAAATGGATTTACAGATGTTAAGGTTGTGAAATCCAAAGCCAGTTACAGATAAATTATTCTCTCAGATAGCTCAGATAGGGTATCCAACGTCGTAGGGTCGGACCAAGTAAAAACGTGCAACCAATTGTTAATAAAAGGCAAAAATCCTTAAAACTTAATAAAACAGCTCTTAAGGGCTTCATTTTGATACCCCAATACACCTTTTAAAGATAATTTCAATCATGAGAACATGATATACACCTTAATATGGTTCGTGCCGGGGTTGTGGACCATCCAGGAAAATGGAAGCAATCGGGTTTTAATGAAATCCAAAATCCCCGCAAAAGATATGGATTAATAAATTTTGTTTTTTTGATGAAGCTGTTAGATTTTTTAGATTACGAATCGTTAAAAACCACTCATAATCAATGGATTGAGTCGGCATTAGATAAAACAGACAAAAAGAATTCTGCGTGGACAAAAAGCATTGCTGTTGGAGATGAACAATTTATAGAAAAGACCAGAGGACTTCTTGGGAACAAAGCCAAAGGACGTGACAAAATTAA
>JAKSBO010000085.1 GCA_022361095.1 Desulfobacterales bacterium
GACGAAATGACCACGGTGCTGGCCCCGGGACTTGCCATCCCCCATATTATCATTGAAGGGGAAAACCAGTTTGGCATGCTGATTGCGAGAAGCAAAAAGGGAATCATTTTCTCGCCCCAAAGCCCCAGCGTTCATGCCGCATTTGTGCTGGTGGGAACAAGGGATGAGCGGACATTTCACCTTGAAGCCCTCTCTGCCATCGCCAAGATCGTCATGGACCCGAGATTTGATCATAAATGGCTCAGGGCCAGATCCACCCGGGCGCTCAAAGCGTTGCTCCTCAGTGCTGACCGGGATCGCCGGCCGGGCGCCTAAAGCAACATTCATTTATATTCATATTTTCAAAGGAGTATCTATTATGAAAATCAGCAAGAGGCACGGGTTGACCTGGGTCATTCCCCTGGTGTTGATGTCGTGCGCAACACCCCAATCCACGATGTTTGAAAACGCCGTCAATGATGCTGCCGTGGTGGACCCGGCAGATGTGTATGACAACCTTGTGGCTGTGACACCGGACAATCCTGCCCTGATCTGGAATGCCGATAACACCCGGGTGCGGGTGGTCATGTGGAAAAGCCGGACATCCTATGCGTCTTTTTATAAGGACAAGCATGCCACCGACGAAAACGAAGCCTATGTAACCTGGGTGACGACCGCACCGCAAGTCAAAACATTTGCCCAACGCTATCTGTCACAATTCCCTTCGGCCACAAAAGATCAAATTGATCTGAGGCTCAAACAGTATCTGGGCCTGAAGCCCGAATGGCGCTACGATCTGTTTATCGAAATGTGGGTGGATCCAAAGGATCTGTTCAGGCCTTGTCCTGACCCGGAAATACATGATAAGGTGTGCAATATCAAATTTTCAAAAACAGTCCCCAAAGTAAAAGGGATTTCCTGCTATCCTTGTTTTTATAAAAATCTATATTTTGAGGATTTCAGAACCCGCCCGGGTGTTCCATGGACAGGCATGGGCTATACCTATGACTGGGGAAATCGGCACCATCCGTTTGGTGCCAGCGAATTCATCCTGGTTCCCGGGGCGGCATACGAGATTGTAAAAGTGGTTGAAACCATGGATTATATCAAAAAATAATGCAGATTTCCCAGCCGGGGAGAATCTATCCGGCCCGGGAACCGAAAGGAAAATTATGCAACTTGTTTTTGTTCACGGATGGAGTGTCACCAGCACCGACACTTACGGCAATCTTCCCCAGGCATTGGCCAATGCGGCAGCCGGCGCGGGCCTTACCCTGGATATCCGGCATATTTACCTGGGCCGGTACATCAGTTTTAATGACACTGTCACCATAGATGATATCGCCCGGGCCATGGATCGTGCCCTGCGCGACCTGCCGGGAAACAGTGACACCCACATTGCGCCGTTTTCCTGTATCACCCATTCCACCGGGGGCCCTGTGGTGCGCACCTGGGTGGATCATTTTTACGGTGCCCAAAAATTAGGCGCAATCCCTTTGAATCATCTGGTGATGCTGGCCCCGGCCAACCACGGCTCTGCCCTGGCCGTTCTGGGCAAAGCCCGGGTGGGGCGGCTCAAAGCCTGGTTCAGCGGAGTTGAGCCCGGGCAGCGGGTCCTGGACTGGCTCAGCCTCGGCAGTGAGGGCCAGTGGGATTTGAACCATACCTGGCTGGATTATGACATGACCAACACCTCTTTTTACCCCTTTGTGCTCACCGGCCAGGGCATCGACCATAAATTCTATGATTTTATCAACTCATACCTTACTGAAAAAGGGTCTGACGGGGTGGTCCGGGTGGCCGGGGCCAACATGAACTGCTGCTGCGTGTCACTGGTTCAATCCCTGGACGATGAAATCAGAAAACAACCAAAGACCTTCGGCCTTAAATTGAGAAAAGACGGGGGGATCAGACATCCCCAGCCTGTGGCCCTCAGGGTGTACGACCAGTACAGCCACACCGGAAAAAAAATGGGGATTATGCAGAGTATCGGCCCCACAGACACCGGGGCGCCGTTGGTTGAGGATATTTTAGGGTGTTTCCAGGTAGACAGCCCCCAATCCTACGAAACGCAACTTAAGCACCTGGGCAAGGAGACCCAAAAAGCCCAGAAGGATGGGGATCAATACTGCATGCTGGTATTTAACGTCCATGACGATCAGGGTGAACAAATCGCCCAGGATGATTATGACCTGTTGTTGCTTGCAGGAAACATGTATCAGCCCGGCAAACTGCCCAAAGGTTTTTTTATCGACCGCCAGATGAACAAAAAGACCGGCCGCCTGGTCTACTATCTGGATGCCGTTAAAATGAGGGAGAGCATCAAAAAAGGTAAATTCGGATTCCGGGTGGTGGCCCGGCCCACAAAAGGATTCGCCTATTATGCGGCAGCGGAATTTCGTCCGTCTGACAATGAGATAGAAAAAATTTTAATGCCGAACCAGACCATTTATGTGGATATAATGCTCCATCGTTTTGTGGATAAAAATGTATTCCGGTTCGGTCCGGCAACGGATAAGCCGGTTAATTTCAAGGGCATTAAACCTTCCGGCGAAACATTGGTATAAGCCTATTTTTTCAAACTTTGTTGTGGGCTGAGCCTGGATGCCGATAAACCGGCCCAGCCCATGACCCTTATTTGCCGGGCAATGCAGGATCTGCCTTGATGAATTGCCAGCTTGCCACCGGAAGTGTCACCATCATCACCGATTCCTGGTGGAATTGAGCGGCATAGGACTTTGCCAGTTCGACAACCTTGGGCATCTCATCCCCGGAAACCAGGATGGTAAGCACCTTGGAGCGCTCGGGTTCCCCCTTATAAAACCCCACGGTATCCATCACATCAAATCCCTCAAAGGCTTTTACGATCTGCCCGTCCCGGAATGTTTCCCATTCCTTCAGGGAGACGGCCCCACCCCCGGGAATCGACAGGCCGAAAAACAACTGCACCTTGAGCACCTCTTTTGCACTTGCACCATGGCAAACCGTCAAAACGGCTGCGATCATGATGAACGCTGCAAGCCTTTTTCCATTCATGTTCCCTCCTTTCCCAGGTAATCAATGACACCGACCAGTCCGCGGCTTAAATTTTGTGTGGCTTTGGCCAAATTTTTGGTAAACTGCGTTTCCGATTTTTCAGGGGAATCCAAAAAATCAGAAACGGCCTTCAATGCCATAAACGGTTTTTCCATGGTCCAGGCCACCCAGGCCACAGCCGCGGCTTCCATCTCTTTGATGGCGGCATGGTTTTTTTCGATCATTTCCAGATCCATTGGGGTCATGTCCAGGGAATTACCCGTTGATATCCCGGTTGTTTTCAATCCCAGGGTCTTTGCCATATCCGCCATATCCGCACAGGGATAGCTGCCGATGCCGTATTCATCAAACCCGGCCAACGGGATACGCCGGTCATGAAATTTGAGACGCTCCCCACTGATTACGGCCTCCCCGATGTCAAGTCCGGCGCTTTTGAATCCACCGGCTGTGCCCGCGTTGATCACCATATCCGGATTAAACCGCTCAATGGCGGCATAGGCAGACACGGCAGCGGGCTGGGTCGCAACCTGATCCACGCCGAACCGGGGATCAATGCCGTTGACAGCCAGCATCAGCTCAATTTTCCCCCGATGCCCGCAATAGGCTTTCATGGGCAGCCGCCGGTCAAACACATTCTCCTTTGGTTTCAGATCCAGGGCGTCAATACATGGCGCAGCTTCAGCGGCCATGGCAATGATCACCAAAACGGTATCGGGCTTATGTTGCTGCATCATCATATCCCCCTTAAGTAGCCGCGCTTCCGGCCGCCTTCCATTTCCCACTGGACCCCGTAGGGATCACGCCAGTAAAAAAAGGCCATGGGAAAGGGATCCAGGGTCATGGGGGGGCCGGTCTCCTCGTCTTTTGTTTTATTATTTGGATAACGGACCATGGTCACCCCCGGCTGATCCTTGAGATAGTCAAAGACGGCCTGGACATCGGTCACCTCCAGGGCGGCATGGCGGATGCCCCCCATGTCATTGGTATTTTTAATGGTAATGTCCGGGTCCCCCTTGGGATAATGGTACCGCATCAGCTCCAGGTACAGGCCGGCCACGGGGTGGTGAAGAAACCGGATGTCCACATCCACCTTGCCCTCCAGAAATCCCGCATCCTTGGCAAAGGAGGTAAGGGTCAGGTTGGGATAGTCCATCTTGCCGTCCTCATTATAGGCCGGCTCAAATCCCAGGGTCCGGCGGTAAAACGCCGTGGCCTCGTCCAGATCATCCACCACCACGTTCAGGTGGGAAACCGCTGAAACCAGCTTTGACATATCCTTGGGATTTACAATGCGGCTGACCAGGTCCCGGGCAAACCCGGGTGCCACATCCTGGCAGAACAAAACTTTTTTGGGGCTGACACTCTGGGCTGAGGCCAGCAAAAAAGGTTTGTAGCTTTCAGGCTCGCCAAACCGGCCGGTCCGGGTATCATCGGGACAAATTTTAATCCGGGCGGGGATCCGGGAAGCCTTGAACAGGTTGGGATTTGCCGCAAACCCGGCAGCCAGTGCTGCAAAAAGATTGAATCCTTTGGCCCCGTAAGATTCAACCCAATGATCGTACCAGGGGCGGGAATATTCTTCCAAAAAGGTTCCCACACCCGGGCTGCGGCCCAGGGTATCCAGCTCCTTTTGGGTTACCCACACGTTGTGGGCGGTTTCAAACGGCATCAGCACCAGCGGTATGTCCGATTCCAGGAGAATCCGGACCGCATCCGGGTCCAGATCAAAATTCAAATCAGTGAAAGGGGTGTCCTGCCTGGGCCCGGCAATAAAATGGCAGGCATCACTGCTTCGCCCCGCCGCAAGAATAATCTGGTCAATACGCGGGACCAGTTCCGGGTAAAGTAAAACAAAGGAGGCGATGTTGGTGGCCGGTCCCAGGGCCACCAGGGTCAGGCGTCTGGCTTCAAGGGCCCGGGCCAGGGCTTTTGTGGCATCGGTTTCAACAAGCTGGTGAATATCCATGGCTGCGGCCGCCCCCTTGACCACGGGAAGACCAATGGGCCCGAACCGGTTGTCCAGGGACCGGGTTTGTGCCAGGGCCGTCTCCACGTCCGAATTCCCGAACACGGTGCTGATACCTTCCACCTGGACGGAAGCGGCATTAAAAAGGTGAAGAATGCCAAAGGCATCGTCCACATTACACAGGCATTCCGAAGGGGGATAGGCGCCCATGGACATATTCGTA
>JAKSBO010000519.1 GCA_022361095.1 Desulfobacterales bacterium
GTCACCCGGTTCGAGCTGGACAACAAGCTCGAGGTGATCCTCCGCCCTGCGTTCCCGAGTGCGTCCGTCGCCGTCATCGTGCTCTACGACGTCGGTGAGATCCACGACCCGGCCGGACGCTCGGGGCTGAAAGTGGCTTTTTTTCCCGGTTGCGTTACAGACAAGATGAACCCTGAGATCGGCCAGGCGGTGCTCAAGGTGTTAAGCCATCACGGGGTGGGTGTTTTTATGCCCAAGGGCCAGGCTTGCTGCGGCATTCCCGCCCTGGCATCCGGTGAGCAGAACACCTTTGACACCCTGCTGGCCCATAATACCGCCCTGTTTGCAGATGAATCATTTGATTACCTGATCACGCCCTGTGCCACCTGTACGGCCACCATTAAAGAGATCTGGCCCATGATGGCCCGGGACGATGCCATAGAAAAGTTTAGGGCCGGGCAATGGGCACCCAAAACCATGGATATCAGCCAGTTTCTGGTGGATGTGCTCCAGGTAACCCCGGTGCAGGATTCAGGTGTATCCCCAAAGGCCACTGTGACTTACCATGATCCCTGTCATCTGGCCAAATCCTTAAAGGTAAGAAGCCAGCCCCGGGATCTGATCCGGGCCAATGCCGAGTGCACCTTTGCGGAGATGGCCGGCGCAGACATCTGCTGCGGCAACGGCGGCAGTTTTAACCTGCAAAATTATGATCTGTCCAAACAGATCGGTATGGACAAACGGGAAAATATCCTGGCCAGCGGGGCAGACACCGTGGCCACCTCATGCCCTGCGTGCATGATGCAGATACGGGATGTCCTTTCCCAGAATCATGACGGGGTAAAGGTCAAACATGTAATAGAGATCTATGCCGCGACCATTAAGGATTAGAGCCTGAATATAAAATAAACGGCACGGTTGGTTAAGTACCTTTGGCAGGCGGGTCAACCAGGTCTTTGATGAAAAATCAGGATATTGGCTTGCAGGGATCACTATTTATATAAAATTACCAATAAGTTACTAAATCTCTATTATGGTTTGTTGTGGGCTGAGCCTGGGTGTTGATAGCCCAGGTCGGCCCATGGCCGTTGGTCAGGGGCAGAGACCGGCCTGCCCTGCCTACGCCCTCTTTTTTTGATTTTAATCTTTAAATTGGAGATTCCTTTTAAAAAATCCTTAATTAGGCTCAGGATTTCCAACTGGTATTGTTCCTGCCATTCCAACAGGTATGGGTTACATGGCCCAGGTTATCGGTAATATCCGTGAGCCGGAATTGGGCATCATAGGTATTTACCGTTTCTTCACCCAAGGGATTGACGGTGCGGACAAGGTATCCCTTGAGCCCCATTTCACATTTCCCACGAATAAAATATCAAAATTGATGCTACAATCAAACATAATAAATAAAGGCTAATAAATATTTTTAAAGCCTTTGGCTTAAAAATAAGCAAATTACCAATACATTCTAATTTTAAATCTTTGTAATACTGGATTATCACTTCGCTCCACTTCTGAGCTCCATTCCTAAAATAGATCCAATACCAAGCAAAAACAGAAAAAAGAAGAAGAAGAAACGAAAATATGAGACCAAATAAATTATTGTTACTCGAATTCATCATTTACTATTGATCTATCTCCCACGTCAAATTATCAAATGCTTAAGCACCCAAAACATCAGTTTATGCCTTTTTCAGGGGCGAATTTAATTGGCAATTCGATTCATTGCAGCATATTCGCTTTACCTGTAGTCCAGGGTAAGGGTGGCGTTCACTCCGGCGGTTTGGTAAAGGAGTCCTCCGGCAGGTCGATATATGTGAGAAGATCCAGCAGAGTCCGATGTCAGGAATCCTGATATTGTGCCCTGCTTGGAGATAACCGCATGACTTCGCAGTATAATTCGTTATAGTTGGTAACGTAATGACAAAATATTCTAATGACCCTTTTCTGGCTTGTTATTAATAAATGATCAAGCCCTGCTCTAATAGGATACCTGCATTCCTTAATAGAATTAACATCTTTAAAAAAAATTGATTTTCTTGATTTAAATATAAGACCTGAAATAATTATTTTATCTTCGCATATAATTATAGTTTTAA
>JAKSBO010000868.1 GCA_022361095.1 Desulfobacterales bacterium
AACAAAGGAAAAATAAGGATAGGAATCAGGGTAAGGATTTTATTTCCCGGATGAAGAAGAAAATAGGCCCCCATAACCCCTGCAATAGCACCGCTTGCGCCAATGGTCGGCACGGGTGATGAATAGTTGAGCAAAAAATGGAAAAATGCGGCAAGCAGCCCGCAAGCCAGGTAAAAGGCCACAAACCGAAACGGCCCCAGCTCCTGTTCAATGTTGTCACCGAAAATATACAAAAACCACATATTCCCGATAAAATGCCAGAATCCGCCATGCAGGAATATATAGGTGAACGGAGAAAACAGCTTGTTCAGCCATGAAAAATGAACCGCCATCTGCGCCAAGGTATATTTTGCAGGTACAAAACCGAATGTGTAAGCAATAGTCTGATTCTCCATGCCCATAATCAACTGCCAGACAAACACCAGGCTGGTGATGACAATAATGGAACAGGTTGCCACGGCACAGGATGTTGAATCCTGTTCATCTCTTAAGGGAATCATGAAGACACCAGCCTGAGTTGAAAATTTTCAGACAATTGGATTTTAAGTTTTTTTAAAAGTTCCATCACCGCATCTTCAGGCGTATAATCCCTGAGATCTCTTCCTTTGGAAAGGGACTTGAACAGCCCGGAATCTATGTCATCCAGGTTGAGCGATAACTGCACAAACTCAAGAAGGGTAAAGTAAATGCCTGCCGTTTGATGCGCCTTACTCCTGGCGATCAAAATTTTTCCCCTGAGCGTCAGGCTTTGTTCAAGGGCCTGGATGGCCTGATCTATGCGGGTGAATGATGTGGGAAAATCAAACGTTTGGTCGATCATCTGGTCTGCCTGCCATGAGTCATCTTCGGTCTCAAGAAAATCCAAATATAATACGGCAGACAAGATGGCTTTAACATCGTAATAGATATCAGGGTCACGGCTGGCTCTGGGGCCTGCGACATTCAGGACACGGATGCCCTGGTCCAGAACAAAGGCGTGAAGAATCAAGGCCGCCTCAAAGATGTCCTGTTCCAGCAGATCTATTGTGCAAACCCATCGGTCTGTTTTCCGGGCAAAGGCATCGGTCAGCGCCGACCCGCCGGTTAAAGGTCCCCGGGAAATGACAACCGTGCCGTCGGAATCAAGTATATTTTGCCGGGTACGTGCCGGATACTCCCGGGTCTCCATCTCTTCTAAATTGTAAAAATCAGGCAATGGCCCGGATTCGGTTCTCCGGCCTTTGGTAATCCATCCGCCATGGGGAATATTAAATTTTATGGCAGTATCCAAAGCAGCACGGTCCGCACCGGTCTGTCCACCTGACACAATTTTATCTAAAAAACCCATGGTATCCTTAATGTTGATATTTTTTAATATGTTATTC
>JAKSBO010000396.1 GCA_022361095.1 Desulfobacterales bacterium
ATGTCAGGGGCTGATGCCGCCATCACCATTGCCGATAATGCAGGAACCTTTGACCGGATCATTATAGATCAGTCTTCCGGGGCCGATCCCCTTATTGCAGGGGGCAACAGTATTGTCAACGGACATGAGCACCTTCAGTGGCAGCCGGGTATCGAGAATATCATGTTCATGGCCACAGGGGATTCCGGCGGGATAAATATGACCGGAGATACCGTGATTGATTTTGGAGAGGCCGATCTGACAATATCTGCAGAGACCTTAACCCTTGACACGCCTGTCAGCGCGGGTTCCATTGAGATAGATCTGGTTAATTCCGTAAACATCGCAGGATTAATTGCCGTTAATAACGGCTATATCGATATTTTTGTTCAGAATGGCGATATTTTGATTGCAGGTGATGTGGTTGTGTCGGACGGCACTGGATTTGCCGGTGATGGAAACGGGTGGGTCAGCCTTGCTGCGGCGGGTGGTTCGATCTTAAACACCAACGGTTCGCAATTGGCTGTTGAAAGCGGTGTGCTTATCCTTCTGGCCCAAGGCGGAATAGGGTCGGTGGAGAATCCGCTTCTGACCCGGGTACAACAACTTACCGCCATCAGCACGGGGGCTGCCGCCGGTGATATTGTGATAACGGAAACAGATGGTCTTGATGCCTTGGCTTATGATTACGCCGCTCATTTGCAAACGGATTATACCCATCAGGCGGTATTGGCAGCCGGGCTTGAATCCTATGCCCTGTTTGCCGGGGACGGGGACGTCCATATAAGAGCCGGTGGCGGCCTTGTGCTTAATAATATCAGTACGGCCGGGGGACTGACCCTTGTATGCGATGCCATTGAGATCCAGGGGATTATTTCAGGAAACGGGGTGCTTACAATATCACCCGGATCGGCAGACCGGACCATGCGTATCGGTGATGTCTCTGTTTTGGTTAATGCCGGCAGCCTGAATGTGAATATGGAATTGTTCCCGCTGACCTTCAGTGAAATTGTTTTTGGTGAGCCGGGCGTTTATCAGGGGGCTGTAGAAATTTTTCCATATGCGGCGGGTGTGTTCTATCCCGCACCGGTATCGGTTTATGGCGGGTCCATGACCATCCGCGATACCGGCGTTCCCTTTGAACTGGCCCATACGTTTACAGCCCGGACATTGGATTTTATATCCATTTCAAATGCTCGAATTGAGGCTGATGGGGAAATTGTATTGCTTTGCGGCGGAGATTTAAACCTGTCAGATGTAGCTTTTGTTGGCGGCCTTCTTGATCTGAATGCCGGCGGCTTTGCAATAATGGACAACACGGTATTTGAAGCGTTCCAGGCAATATCAATGGAAGTGGGGCAGGATCTTGGGATGGCTGAAGTTGAAATTCTGAGTGATGATACGCAGATCTCGGTTGCAGGTGTTTTAACCGTAACCGGCGGGCTTTCAACCAACAAAAGCATTGCGATCCGGGCTGGGTCCTTGTACCAAAACAATGCCGGATTTATTTCTGCCCAGGGGTTGACGATCAATGTCCGGGATGGATTTGAACTGACCAATGTCAACCTTGATGAATTTGCGTTTGTCGTAAATAATATGGGCAACGCGGTTATTAAGGATAAGGATGACCTGATGATTTTGACAGGTCTTATGAACGGCGGCGATTTAGAAATATATGCAGGGGGAACGATCTCTTTGTACCAGGAAAATGACGGAGACATTGCAATAAGCGGTGTCGATAATGCCATGGTGACTGCGGGGCAGGACATTATTTTTGCCGGTGCCCTGGATACCGGTGAAAACGGAACCGTCACCTTGAATGCCCAGGGTGATATTACAGGCAATTCTCCTGCGGACATCCAGGCGGGATTTGTGGCCATAACAGCAAATGGCGGCCTTGTTGAGCTTCGTGATCCGGACGGATTAAGAATAGATTCTTTTGAGTCAGACAACCCCATGATAGAGATCTATTTTGAAACTGAAGGCGGCGACCTTATTCTTGCTGCACCGATTACCACAGGAGGGAATGTATGGATGGTGGGCGGGTCTATTTTACAGGAAGGTGACGATGTACTTACCGCTGAAATCCTGGTGCTGCATTCCCAGGATAAAATTGAATTATCAGGGGTCAATGTGAGGACCCTGGATGTGGTTAATACCGGCTCCCGTGACATAAGTATTACCCAGGTTGCGGAGGGCGGCAATCTTGAAATTCTTGGGCTTGTGTCAGGCGGTGAGGTTAATCTCAACGTCATTTCCGGGGATCTGGTTTTAAATGGTTTGATTAAAACCCCGGGCGGACTTCATATGAATGTGTTCGGTGAAATCGAAGCAGAAGGTTCTGCCGCTATAGATGCGGCTGTTATTATCATCGGTGGTGAAGAAATGGATCCTCCCGTGCCTGAATCGGATGATGCCAGCCCCTTTGAAGTCATTGATGCATTATCCGGGCAGGCTGTTCAGGCTTCTTCCATTTTAGATACGGCCGTTTCTGCGTCTTCTGTAGACGTTTCTTGGCAAGCCGGCACCGGGCAGGAAAGCGTTACCACGGATAGCGTAAAAAATACGGGCGGCCGTTATTTCTCAAATGCTTCTGATCAGAATGCCGGGGGCGATGGTATTAACGGTGATGATGATGCCCCCGGTGATGAGAAAAGCCCCGCACATGAAGCCGGGGCTTCTGATGCACAAGGTGGTAATTCCGGGCAAAACGATGACCCGGGTGCAGAACAGTTCCAGGCCCTGGTTGATTTTGTCCAGGTTTATTTGGGATCCGTTGATGCAGAGCGGGTAAAGGCGATTGTTCCGTCAGGTCAGTTGATCGTGATCCTGCCTGTCATAAAGATTCTTTTAACCGGCAGCAAGGCGCTTGATTTTGAACAGGCATACGCAATATACCTGTCCATATGCAAGGAAACTTCCGTGAAGCCCATGACAAGTGAAATGTTTGAGGCCTGTCTCAGTGTATTGGACGTTGAAGCCGAAATTCAATCCCTGGCAGCGGCTTAAATCTGTTTTTATGGCGTTGTCGGAAACATACCGGATTTTTAGAAACTTATGATATATGCTGGCGGGATGAATAAGATATTCGTATCAGTCATTATATGCCTGGCTCTCTTTTGTTCGCAACTTGATGCCCAAAACGCGGCGGGCCATGACGGCTTCAACGGTCTAGGGCTAACTGAAAATGAAAAGCAATTTATCCGTAACAATCCCTCAATTGTTCTGGGAGGGGGCGCCTCTTTTGAGCCGTTTATCATGGCGGACAGTGATGGTTCCATTATCGGGCATGATGCGGAGATCGCACGTTTGATCGGAAAAATGGCCGGCCTGGATATTCGCTTTAAGCTGGGAGAATGGTTTGATATTCAAAAACAGGCTGAAGGCAGAGAAATTGACGGATTGACCAGTACGGCACATCATCCGGAAAGGACGGCTTTTTGCAGTTACACGCTGCCCTATGTCAAATTCACCAGTTTTGTTTTTGTTCGAAAAGGCAATCCCCTTGGTATTCATCGCCCTGGGGATCTTTTCCAAAATCGGGGGGCATTCCAAAAAGGCAACCTGGCGTTCACAAAGATTGTTTCTTCCTATGTGGATGATGACAAGAGCAGATATTATACCACCATACACGATGTAATACGGGCTGTGGTCTCTGGTGATGCCGATTTCTTTGTTTTGGATGAAACGGCGTTCTATGTCTCTGCCGGACTTGGACTGGGCGGTTTTATTGAGCCTGCGTTCCCTTTGGGGGACCCGTTTGATTTATCTTTTTGCCTGCGCAATGACATACCGGAGCTGGTTTCCATTTTCAATAAAGGGATCAAACGCATTCCCCAAGCTGAAAAGATAAAAATCCGTGATAAATGGTTTGGCTACCAACATCGTTCATCACAAACCGGGGAGGGGGCAGGGATCAGCCTGACATCCGGCGAAAGGGCTTACCTGATTGAAAAAAAAGTAATACGGGGCTGTCCCGGGGGAAACGGGATGCTGCCGCAACGGGGTATTGCCAGCGATTTGTTTCCACTGGTTAAGGGCCGGCTGGGTCTGGACAGCAGCCTTTTTTTATACGAAATGAAATCAGGGGATATTGATGCCCTTGTTAAGGGGACATGCGATTTTGTCGTGTTCGCGGATTCAAATTACAATCAGCGGGATGACTTAAATTTAACCCGGCCGATTATGTCCTTTCCCTATGTCCTTGCGACAACCATGGATAAAATTTATATTGAAGACCTTGGTAATGAAACGGACAAAATATTTGCTGTTTTGAATGCGCCCGTATTTATCGACAGGCTGAAAAGGGCATATCCGGCAATTAAGCTTCTGGCTGTACCTGAGATACGTGACGGGCTTGACGCTGTAAGATCCGGCCGGGCATTCGGGTATATTGATTCTTACGTTGCCATGGCCTATGCCATACAAAACCAGTTAATGCCGGGCATTAAGATTACCGGACAATTAAAGTTTAATGAAGATTTCTGTATGGCCACCAGACAAGAGAATAAGTTACTGGCCCAGATTCTACAGAAAGTGGTCGGCAGTATCGGCGAAGCAGAGAAGAAAAAAATTCTGGATAAATGGATCTCCGTCAAATATGAAAAAGGAATCAACTACACGCTGGTGTGGGGGGTTGCTGCCGCCTCTTTGCTTGTTCTTACCGGCATTGCTTATTGGAACCGCAGTTTAAATAAAGAAAAAAAACGGGCTCAAAAGGCTTTGGCCGCCCAAAAGGAGGCTGTTAAACAAAATATCAATTTTATAGATATGATTTCCCATGAGTATCGTACGCCCATGTCGGTAATTTTTTCAAGTCTTGAGCTTATGGAGATGAAGCTGCCCGGGGCCGTGTGTCCAAGTATCAAACCGCAGTTGGATGATTTAAAAAAATCTTCGGAAAGGCTGGTGGATATTTTTAATACAGCCCTGCATGAAAAGCGGATTTCTGAAAAGGGAATTTCATCCCATCTTGAAGCTGTGGATTTGAATAATATTATTTTAACAGCCATAGAGTATGCCCAAGACAGGATGCCGGAAAATGAGATTGTTTTTCATTCTGATTCAACCCGGATTTTTATGAAAGCGGACCCCGATATGATGGGGATTGCCATTGGAAACATACTTAACAATGCCTGCAAATATTCTAAACATAACGCCGCGGTGGAAATCTTTCTTGATAAAACCCAGGATAATGCAGTCATACGTATCAAGGACAATGGTATCGGTATTCATAAAGATGAACTGCACCGTATTTTTGAAAAATATTACCGTGCTGATTCGGTTCGGGAAATCCCAGGTGCCGGTGTCGGGCTCTATCTTGTAAAAAAGGTGGTGGAGCAGCATGGCGGAAATATCAGTATTTCCTCCAAATTGGGAAAAGGAACACGGGTGGTTGTCAGGCTGCCTTTATAACAGCCGCGGGCCGATCAGAGATATGAGCTGCCGGATTCAGCCTGCAATAAAGTTTGAAAGATCTGAGCAACTTAAACAGACTTTCTTATAAAAATGAAATATTTGTTTCCGTCCCATCACGGGTTTTCGGTTGGACACTAATTAGGGAAAGGGGGACGCAGGGTCAATGAAAAAGGGATCTGTTATTCTGGTAGAGGACGATGAAAAGCTTTTAGCAAATCTGGTTGAGCTGCTGTCTCTCAAGGGATTTGATGTGGTTGGGGTATCCTGTGCCCTTGATTTTTTTCAGTGCCTGACAGCAAACCACTATGATGTTGCAATTGTAGATATTAACCTGCCCGACAAGTCCGGATTTGAAATTGTTCATCATCTTCGTGAAAACACCCAATTGGGAATTATTGTGATGACGGCAAGGGATACAATCAATGATAAGGTCAAGGGGTATGAGTGCGGGGCGGATTACTATTTTGTAAAACCCGTTCACATCAGGGAGCTTGAGGCATCAATCAACAATCTGCTGAACCGCCTGGGCAAGGCCGAAGCGCAAAATAACGAGGATGAGGCCCTTGGGGAATGGGAATTCAATGCCGCGCAATTGATTCTTTCAAACCCCATTGGCAGAGCAATTGATCTGACGGTAAAAGAGTCTGACTTTATCAGGGTTTTGGTTCGAGAATATCCGAATGCTGTTTGCCGGAGCGTGTTTTTAAAGGCGCTTAACTATGAGGCAACCGGCACCTATGGCGAGCGAGCCCTTTATGTGATGATTACCCGCCTGCGCAGTAAGATCCGGGATGAAACAGGCAAAGATGCCCCCATCAAAACATTGCGGACCGTTGGGTATTGTTTTTCTGCGCCTGTAAAGTTCGCGTGATTGATTATTTTACGGGGCTTGGGGCGCAAAGGGTTTTAACAGCCCCGAATGGATGTATCCGGTTGTGGTTTCCGTAAGTTGAATTTTGTTCCATTCCCCTTTTTGTTTTATGACCAAGACAATATCCCCCTTTTTTTTCCCAACCAAATACCGGTAGTCTTTCCCCGGTCCGGTCCGTACCAGGGTGTTTTGAGCCGTGACGATCATCGGCACTGGGAAAAGCCCTTCCCTGTCCGGTAACGGTTTTTCTTCAACACTTGTTAAGGTGGAAGGGGGGGCAATGCCGGACGGATGGTGGATATCCCTTTGGGATGCCGGTTTCGACTTGAGGCGGCCGGCATATTCAAAAACCGGTCCCTCGCTGAATCCGCCGTTTGGGGATTTTAATCTTAGATATAATGTCGATTTTTCAAATTTTTTCATTTGCCGGAAGTTTGCCCGGTCTTCTTCCTTATTAAACAATACGGTCAGATTGTTGGTCTCTCCGCCCGGTCCCCAGCACCACATATATTCGGTACCATCCGGTGCAAATGTCTTCATTCTGGCTTTGTTCATTTTGACAAACACAACATCCCACAGCACCACCGGCGCATTACGGCTTTGGGGATGCCGTTGAATCTCATCCAGGGATATAATGCCTGGAACAAAGCCTTCCGGTTTAAGCGTTTGGTCTTCGGGCATTAAAGGAGACCTGATCCACCCTTTGATCATCACCTTTGACCATTCATTGTTTTTTTCGATGGTTTCAAGGCTTGAAAAATCATTTAAATAGCCGATAGGCGGGCCGCCGGGGCTATGTAAAACAGGTATCGATATCTGACTGCCTGCATATGAGTTCAGGCTGTAAAATAATAAGGATAATAATATGGTGCTTAGAAGCCTGGAATTTTTCATTGGACGGTCCTTTTGCAAAAAAAAATTAACCGGGTCCGCTGCCGTTCTTTAAGATGGTAAATACAGCCATAAGCAAACCCATCAGGATGCTTACAAAAATCATGGCCCGGATCTCTTCCGGTCCAAGTTTTCGGACTGCGGGGTATTTAACTGCCATGACGATAAGAAAAACAATGACAATAAACGGCAGGGCCGGCAGGTAGAGGTTCATGGATCTTGCCGCAACAATGGAGAGAACCAGGCCGATCGCTGCCACGGGGAAAAATGCCCGGGATTTGTTTGGCCGTTGTATCGATCCGGCAAGGCTGAACAGGTTATCGTCCAGGTTGAACCGAAGGGCGCCTGCGGACAGCAGGGCCAGTATGACCCAGTCGGTGATGCCGAACACAGGCATAAAATAATCATTGCCGGGCATGGGCATTTTCACCAGGAAAAAATCCACCAGGGGCGCAGGGCCTGCCATGCCTTCCCGGTAATAGTGGGAAATATCTTCTGCAAAGTTGCGGGTGGGGCCTGAAAAGACACTGAATATGTCGGACAGGGCCACGGCCATGCCGATGGGAATCAATTCAGACGGGCGCTTCAGGGGGATGACCAGCCAGTGGCCTGTGACACAGGCCAAAAGCACCAGGGTTGCCGTGGAAAGGGCCGTAATGATATTGCTTTTCAACCCTGCCCGGCTCACCAGCAGGTAGAGTATTGTAAAAAATAGGGTTAACGCACCGATCCAGATCAGGCGCCGGGCCGTGGCTGTGCCGATGGTTGGCTCAATCCGGTGTTGATAAATGCGGGTCATCCGGACAAGGCAGGCAATGAGCCCTAGGATAATGATATAATCAAATCCGGCCCGAACCGTTTCCGGCACGACCCGGCCCAGGGCTTGGAATACAAATGCCCCAAACCCCCAGACCAGATATATACGGACTACAGGTGTTATGGTTATTCGTCTCCACCGGCCGCGCTGCCGATACCCAGAAGATCGGCGATATTGGCGGCAGGGTCTATTACAGGTTCAATCTGCGGGGTTGCACAGGTCAACAGCGTGGAGACCCCCGGGCCGTGGCCGGCCAGCAGGCAGTCGGAGTGCACCACAATACCGATGGAGACCGCGCCCTGGACATAGGCTCTGCCATAGCAGTTGTCGTGGTCCATGAGGGCCACAAAATCCCCAAACCTGATTTTATCCAGGTTGTATTTTTTCACGGTATCCGGATCAGATGTCATAACATCATAATCGCCTGCCCCCACATGTGCCCGGCCAACGCCTGATCCCATGCAGGGTGCCGGCACCATGGTGGTCACCGGCACCTGGAGCACCCCTGCACCTTTTTCAACAATCTTCATCTTTTCCAGCAGGTCCGGGTCCAGGTTGAAGAGCTTGATTTCGGGATAGTCGGTCAGGGCCAGTCCCTGGCCCTTGGCCCGGATCATAATCTTGTCGTCATAGCTCATCTTCTCCTTGGTTTTTCTGGGGAACTCCACAATCACGTGCTCGGAACCGCCGTGGTGGCCGATGACCACGCCGGTCTCTCCCTGGGCGTCCCCGGAGATGATGTTCGCCTGGTTCCCCACACAGGAGAGCAGTTGCAGGGTATTGTTGGGAAAATCATTGGGTTTTTCCATATTGGCCGTACAGGAGACCCCGGGCTCGATATGGTCCCCGGCAAGACCGAAGGCCGAATCCCCGGCCTGAACATTGAGGGTGATGCCGCCGATGCCGGGCAGAAGAAATGGGTTGCCTTTGTAATCCACTTTCCAGCCGGCCCCTGCCCGGGGCATGCCGGGTTTGCAGGCCAGAAACATTTCAACCACTTTATCTTTGTTTGTTTTTAACATGGTATATCCCTTATTTTTTTAATTTGATGAGAAACGGAATTGCCGTGAAACCTGCCAGGGCGGATATGATAAACATCATGTCCAGGCCGAATGCATCCGCCAGGGCTCCTGCCGCCACAACCGCTATGGATCTTACGGCAAATGAGAGCATCATGAAAAGCCCATTGGCGGCTGCCGGGCTCTCCTTGGCATTCTCCTGGACCAGCGCCAGCATGACAGGGGTGGTTGACAATACGGTGAACCCTGTTATCAAAAGCGAAAGGATCTGGATCACCCCCGTGGTTGTGGCAAATAATAAGATGGTTACGGGGGCTACGGCCAATGCCCAGAATAACACTCGCCTTCGCCCTAAACGATCGGACAGGGTCCCTGCGGAGAGGATGCCTGCAACACCCATGGCCTCATACAGGGTCAGTGCCGTGCCGCCCAGCCACAAAGATCCTGTGGCCTGTTCCACATACAGGGTCAAAAACATGCCCATGGAGCCGTGCATCATGGCCCGGGCCGAAAGGATACCGGCCAGGGGATTGAGCACATGCCGGATCTCTTTGTAGGCCTGGGTTAAAGAGCCCCGCCGTTTTGCTTTTACAGGCTCCTGGGAGGGCTCCAGGGTGATGAACAGCAGCACCGAGGTGGCCAGGGCCAGGGCCAGGACAAAATGGAACCGGTCCAGACCCAGGTACGATACCGCCGCAACGGCAAGGATGGGGCCTACCGTCCTTGCAAGTTCGCCGCCGGTCATGAAAAAGCTCATGCCCCGGCCTTTGAATTTGCCCGAATACCTTGCCACCGTCACCGGTGCAGGCACATGGAACAGGGATACCGAGATACCGGCCACAAATACAAGGACCAGCAGCATACCATAGGAGGGCGCAATGCCGATGAAGCTCATGGGAATGGCCGTCAGGGTCGGGGCCAGGATCACCAGCCACCGGGCAAGGCCCTTGTTGTCGGCAAACAGGCCAATGAAGGGGTTGGCCAGGGATGGGATCTGCATCACCGTGGATAAAAGACCTGCCTGGCTCAGGGTAATGGAAAGCTTTTCAATGATCAGGGGCAGCAGGGGGGCCAGAAAGCTTGTGTAAATATCATGGACAAAATGGGCAAATGCAATGGTGGTGACCCTGGATGCTTGAAAATCTGATGCTTGAAAATTTGACGCTTGAAATTCAGAAGTTTCTACCGAAGTGTTATCTGGTGTTGTCATTTAAAAATCAGCCTTTGCAACCACATCCATGGCGGCATGGGCGGTCATGTCGCACTGCAGCGGTGTGATGGAGATAAAGTTTTCAAGCAGGGCGCCGTCATCAGAGCCTTCACTGGCCTTTGTCTGCTTCATGCTGGCGTACCAGTAGTATGTCAGGTCTCTTGGATTCTGGCGGCGGTCGAACATATTGATCAGGTTGTTCTCCGCCTGGGATGTAACCTTTGTACCGGCGATCCGGTCAAAGGAAACGGCCGGGGCATTGATGTTCAGGAAAACCCCCGGGGGAAGATCCAGTGCCATGGCCTTCTCCAGAATAGAGGCTGTGTAGCTTGCCATACCCTGAAAGTCCATATCATCACCGTACTGGATAGAAACGGCAATGGCGGGAATTCCGTTAATGGCCGCTTCCCGGGCAGCGCCCACGGTACCTGAATAGTTGATGTTTACCCCGGTGTTGGACCCGGCATTGATCCCTGAAATCACAAGATCCGGTGTCTGGTCACAAATATCAAACAGGGCTAGCTTGACACAGTCGGCCGGGTTTCCGGCAACCGCATGGCCATAGTCATTGTGTCCCATGCGCACTTTTTGGTGTTTCAGCGGTGTATGCAGGGTGATGCCGTGTCCCACGGCGCTTTTCTCCATATCAGGGGCGGCCAGAATTACCTCATGATCCGATTTTAAGGCATTGAACAGGGCCCGGATGCCCGGCGCCTGGTACCCGTCGTCGTTAGTCACTAATATTTTCATAATTTGTTTTGATCCTGTTACAGAGTTGAGAGTCTAAAAAAAAATTTACACTTGTGTTGATAAAACATAAAAACGGAGGCAACTGCAATAAAAATTGACAAAAAAGAGAGTGCCCTTATATATTATGGATTGATTAGCATATAAACAATAAAAAAAAGGCAAAGGAATTTATGGGAAGAAAAAGCATATCTCATATCCGAAAACCTGAAATACTGAGACATACCTACAAGGTTGTGGAAGAAGAAGGCTTTAAGGGTATGACCATCGGTAAAATTGCAAAACGCATGGGTGTCAATTCAGGTCTGCTGATTCATTACTTCAAAAGTAAAGAGGGGCTGATCATGGAAATGGTGGATTTCCTTTATGAAACTTCCATGAATAATTATTTAAAGGAGCTGGAAACCCTCACCAGCCCGCAGGAGCGCATGGATACCCTGCTGGGGATCCTTTTTGATGCCGGCGGCACCTGGCCCCAGCGGGATGCGGTGTTCTGGTCCTG
>JAKSBO010000066.1 GCA_022361095.1 Desulfobacterales bacterium
ATCCAGTTTTTGTTAATTTGCCGAACTTCGGCGTTGGAGACAATTTTTAATCCTCAAAATATACCGTATATTCCTCCGGTTAAAAATTGTCTCGGCCTTGAATTTGAACAAATTACCTAAAAACCGGATTATCGAGTGAAAGCTTGGAATAGTGGATAAAATAGAAAACAGGGCCGATTTTCACTATATTCGGTATGCCAATTGCTGGGAAGACACGGATATCCTTTTCACTGCACTGAATCCGAAACGCAATCAAACCATACTGTCCATTGCCTCTGCCGGAGACAACTCCCTGGCTCTTCTGGCCGAAGGCGCCCGGGTGGTTGCTGTTGATTTAAATTTTTCACAACTGGCATGTGCGGCATTACGAAAGGCTGCGATAGAGAAACTGAGTCATGCAGACTGCCTCAGTTTTTTAGGTATTACCCCATCCAATGACCGAATCAATGTATTCAACGGCCTGAAACAGAGCATAGATGATCCTTATGTTATTTTCTGGCTAAATAATTTGAATATCATAAAAGATGGCATCATCCATGCCGGTAAGTTTGAACGCTATTTTTCTTATTTTAGAACCGTTGTTTTAAGGCTCATCCACTCAAAAAAAATGATTTCGGATTTGCTCAGGCCAAAATCAAAAACCGAACGCCTTTGTTTTTATAATGAACAATGGTCGACAAAGCGCTGGGAATTACTCTTTAAATTGTTTTTCAGCCGTTTCACAATGGGGCTTGCAGGCCGGGACCCTGAATTTTTCAGATATGTTGATGTCCCGGTATCTGAAAATATTTTAAACCGCACACAATATGCCTTGACAGAGCTTGAAACACACAACAATCCATATCTTGATTATATTTTAACCGGAAATTTCACCCACACCCTGCCCCCCTACCTGCGGCCCGGCAATTTTAAAAAAATAAAACACAATATTAACGGGCTCTCTTTATACCAGGGCAGTGTCCAGGACGCAGTTGAACACTTCGGTTCTTTGAAATTTGACGGATTTAACCTGTCCGACATATTTGAATACCTGGATACCGAGGCCTGCCGTATGATTTACAAGGCGTTGCTTGACAGCGCCAATCCCGGGGCAAGGTTTGTTTATTGGAACATGCTGGTCCCCCGGAGCTGCCCGGCTGAATTTGAAAACAAAATCCAAAAAAAAGTTAATCTGTCAAAAAGCTTGTTCCTTAAGGATAAAGCATTTTTTTACAGCAATTTTATCGTTGAAGAAGTGATATGAGAGTCGTTGAAAATGATCTATTGGGATCATTGATCATTATAGGGGCCTTCTCCCTTGTTATTATAGTGGTGGAAGTGTGGGCCCGGCTAAGTGACCCCAATCCTGAAGTAACCCGAAAAACAGTCCATCTGTCCGGCGGACTGGGGTGTCTTTTTTTCCCTTTTTTTATAGAATCTCCGATTTGGGTTTTTATACTGGCATGCCTGTTCACCGCATTCTTTTATATTTCCGCTAAAATCGGCACCCTCAAATCCCTGAACAGCGTCAGCCGGAAAAGCCGGGGCAGTGAATATTATCCCATTGCCGTATTTGTGGTGTTCTATATCTGTCAGGACAAGCTGTGGTTATACTTTATCTCTATTCTGATTCTATCGGTTTCAGACGCGGCTGCAGCCCTCATCGGCAGTTCTTATGGAAAAATCCACTACAAGGTTGGCAAAGATGATGTAAAAAGCCTGGAAGGCTCATTTTTTTTCTGGATATTGACCTTCATGACCATTCAGATCCTGCTGCTTTTAATGACGGATTTACCCAGGATAAACTGCATTCTTTGTGCCCTGCTGATCTCATTTTTATTAACAGGCATTGAGGCTGTGTCCATTAAAGGTACGGATAATATATTTGTCCCTTTGATAACCTGTTACGGCTTGCTGAAAATCACGACAAAACCGACCGAAGAGATTGCGTTTCAGTGTGTCAGCCTTTTTGTCATTCTTTTGATCATCCAATTTTTTGTGCACAAATTAAAACTCATGTCGATCCGGGAGTCCATCATCTTTATCATTTTTGCCTACGCGACATGGTCTTTGGGATCTATTGACTGGGGAATTCCGGTCTTTACCTCTTTTTTCCTTTATTGTGCCATTCGCCACTTTTTAAAAGAGAGTGACCAATACGAATTAAGCACAACCGGTCTGATCCGGATTCTTATCACCCCGCTCATCATTCTTTTGATCGCCAATGCCGCTGTTCAATACTCTTTTTTTTATGGCGCTTTTTTAACTGCAACAATTGTCTGTTGTTGTTGTGCGCTATGGATTCATACCCGGTTTTCCATTAAGCTGAGCCCCGCAAAACGTTTCATTGGTGCATTATCAACAGGACTTTTTTCAAGTGTTACGGTTATCGCCGTTACCGTGATGTTCCAAAAAAATTTTCCCTTAAATGCCTTTATCTGGATTCCGTTGATATCCATGGTGGTGATCGCAGGTTATGATTGGGTTACCGCTGACAAAATGAACGGTCCGGGACTGAAACATGCAACCTTAATCATGATTCCGGCTTCCTTTTTGTCTTCCCTTGTTTACCTTCTGATCCAATATCAGGGCCTTATCCTGGTTTGGCACCCTAAATATTGAGAACACGGTTAAAAATGGAAACTGCCTTATCTCTTATACGACTTAACCCGGAAGACCGGATGTGGCCGCTTTTTTTTGAGTTAACGGCCCGGGTTTATCAAGATGATCCCCATTATTGCAGACAGTCTGTCCCGTCACTGCAGCAAAGCATCCGGCGGCCCGGTTTTGCAGATAATCAACTGCCTTTGCTGGTCCTGGACAAGGGGGCACCTGTAGCCAGGATGATAGTCAGAATTTTTAATCCTTCTGGGGTTGGCAGCAATGGAACGGGCCTGTTCGGTTTTTTTGAGGCCGTAAACCATCCTGAGGCTGTGAAGCTGATGTTTGATGAAGGCAGGCGCTGGCTTGGGCGCCAAGGGATCAAACAGATCATCGGCCCGATGGATGGAGACACATGGCACAAATATAGACTCAACGCGGGGCCCTATATTGAACCTCCTTTTATGATGGAACCGTATAATCCAAAATATTATACCAAACTTTGGGAAGATTACGGGTTTACGGTGTTGGCCCGATATGTTTCCAAACAGGTACCTGATGTCAAAAAAATAATACCCGGCCTTAAAAAAAAATTTGATTCTGCCTGCAGGAAAGGATTTACGTTTCGTCCCTTTCAAAAGGACATTTTCACCAATGAGCTGAAACTGTTATATTCTCTTTCCTGCAATATATTCTCTAACAATTATTTCTACAGCCCCATATCTGAAAAAGAGTTTTTATCACTGTATGCCGAGTCCAAAGCGATTATTAACCCCAATTTAATATGGTTCTGCCGGGACAAACATGGCAACTATGCCGGATTTATGTTCTGCTTTCCCGATTATGCCGCCGCGCTAACAAAAATGGGTGGCAAAACAGACCTCTGGGCCAAGATTAAATTTTTGATCCATAAAAACAAAGCAGAACATTTAAATGCGAAAACCTTGGGAACGACAGCCCAATACAGGGGAGAAGGCATTGGAGCGGCGCTGCTTTACAAATGTTATTCCCAAGGGCTGAATCTTGGATATTCATCTGTCAATATGTGCCTGATGCATGAAGAGAACTTCTCTGAAAAAATGGATAAAGGCCGGGGCGGCATATTTCGAAATTATTATTTGTACCAATACGCCATAACCGGTTAAAGGCCATGGCCCTATATGTTAAAGGATAAAATGGAAACCCAAAATTGCAATGTTGTAACAAATCTTTTTACGGCATCCCAAACCCATCCGGACCGCAACGCCATCATTTTGCAGCAACAAGGCCGATCCCGTTTTGTCACGTTTAAGCAGTTGTGGGATAAAGTTGATTCGTTTTCCACGGCCTTAATAGAGCGATCCATCCGTCCCGGAGACAGAATTATCCTTATGATTCCAATGTCAATCGAGCTGTATATCGCCATGCTGGGCGTTATCAAAGCCGGTGGCGTGGCCGTGTTCATTGATCCCTGGATCGGTTTTAAACAGATCGCATCATTCTGCTCTTTTGCAAACCCCAAAGGATTTATCGGCATTCCCAAAAGTCATTTACTGCGGTTGTTCAGAAAAGAGCTGGTCCGTTTACCGTTAACGGTTTCAACCGGCCGTTGTTTTTTTGGTTTTCCGGCCGGATGGTCTTTTGCTTCATTTCTGAGACGCCCGGGCAACGGGGCCATTTTCAAGGCGGCACCGGATGATCCGGCCCTGATCACATTTACCAGCGGTTCCAGCGGTGTACCCAAAGGGGCCAACCGGACCCATGGATTTCTTTGGGCACAGTATAAGGCGCTGAAAACAGAATTTCCTTACGAACCAAATGATGTTGACATGCCTATGTTTCCGGTATTTTCCCTCAACAATATTGCCGGCATAAGAACATCTGTCATTCCGGACATGAATTTTAAAAAACTTGCCGAAATCCGGCCGGATATTATTTATAAACAAATGGCAAAAAATGGTGTCACCACGGCCACGGCATCTCCCCTCTTTTTTGACAAGTTATCTGACTATCTTTCAACTCAAAACCTTAAACTGCCGAAGCTGAGACGTATTTTAACCGGTGGGGCCCCTGTTCAAGACGACCAGTTAGTCAAATGGCAGCAAAGCTTTGATACCACAGAGGTGATAATTGTTTACGGATCAACGGAAGCCGAGCCCGTCAGCCATATCAGTCTTGAAAAACGAATTGCCTTGTCTCAAGAGAAACCAAAAATTAACAAAGGCTATTGCACGGGTAAACCCGCCTCATCCGTCAAAGCCAAAGTGATTAAAATAAAAAAGGTGCCCGTCATTTTCCGGCAACGCTGGGAAAACCATGAAGTAGCAGCCCAGGGAGATATCGGTGAATTGATTGTTTCAGGGGATCATGTCTGCCGGGATTATTACAACAATCCCGATGCCGTGCAGTCAAATAAAATCATTGATGCCGATGGTGTGACTTGGCACCGCATGGGCGATACGGGATATTTTGATTCGTCCGGATTATTTTGGCTTGCCGGCAGACTTCATTCCACAATTGTGCGCGGTAAAAAAAATTATCATGCACAGCTCATCGAACAGGCCATAACCGAAACGTTCCCGGACTTTGAGAAAGTGGCCGCTCTGGGCATGGCAGATCCACAATGGGGCGAAGCAATTATCATTGTGATCAATCCGGGAAAAACCCATGCGGAACCTGATCTGATCAAAAAAGAGATGGAGAGCAAGGGATATCCCATAGACCGTATCATCTTTACAACGGCTGAACTGCCGGTGGATCCCCGCCATAATGCAAAAACAGATTACGGCAAATTAAAACATTTAATTTTAACAAAAAAAATATCATGACCGACACATCCAACTTAACGGGACCCCGATTAACGGGTCCTAAATTATCAGGTCACAGCCCTTTTCCACGACGATTTTATGCATACCTGAAAGAACGCTTCCCATTGTTAAACCATGGTATTCTGATCATTAGCTATTACTCTTCCAACCAGTTTCTGGCCCAGGTACTGGAAGAAACCGGGGATGCCATTCACTATTCACCCTATTCCATCATGGGAGGGATTACGCTTTTTTGCATGTTTTTCCATCTGCGCATTTTTGATGAGCATAAAGATTATGAGGACGATTGCCAGTATTATCCCGACCGTCTGCTTTCAAAGGGCTGGATTACCTTAACCCATTTAAAATATTTTGGTGCCGCCGCCATTTTAATTGAGCTTATCCTCAGCTTTATAAGAGGGACACCGGCTTTGATTGCCGGCTTGCTTGCCATTGGTTTTTCAATACTCATGCTCAAAGAGTTCTTCATCTCAAAATGGCTGAAAGAGCACTTTTTGATTTATGCACTTTCCCATATGTTGATCATGCCCTTTTTTGCCCTGGTGGTTTACAGCTTTACAACCAATAAATACCCATGGGAAGCACCCGGCTGGTTCTGGGTGTATGCCTTTGTCGGTTTTTTTGTCACCATGAACTGGGAGATCTCCCGTAAAATTCGGGCCCCTGAAGACGAGATTGACGGTGTGGAGACCTATTCCAAGATTTTCGGAAGTTACGGGGCGGCCTATCTTGTTGTCCTGGTGCGCATCATTGATACCGGCATGGTCTTTTTTGTTGGGCATCATATCGGTTTAAGTGTTTGGTTTTATATTGTATTGATTCTGCTTTTTTTAATGACCCTGGTTGGCCTTTTGCAGTTTCGGTTCAATACCAGCGCCAAAACCGCCAAACGGATGGAAACCTATGCAGGCTTATATATTATTGCATTTGATTTAACCCTGGCCATAGAAATTATCAGAGAATATCCGTTTTCTTTGTTTTAATTCAGGAGATAAATGTATGAATTCTCACCGTTACGTCGTCGATTTCTTATCCAAAGAGCACGCGTCTGTCCAAAACATCGGGGGTAAGGGGAGCAACCTTGCGCGGATGACGGCAATGGGGATCAACATTCCTCCCGGTTATGCCATTACCACCCAGTGCATGGCCGATGTGTTTAAAAAGAACCATATTTTTGAACGGGTATCTGAAAATCTGGCCACATTGTCCCCGGATTCTGCTAGGGAATCCATTGAAAAATGCGCCCGGGTAATCAAAAAAGAGATTGAAAACCTCGAAATTCCTTCTGATGTTACCGGAATGATCTTGGAAAAACATCACCGGATCATAGCCGGATCTTATTTCAGCGTTCGTTCGTCTGCCGTTGATGAAGACCGTTCCGGCGCGTCATTTGCCGGATTGCATGACAGTTTTTTATTTATCAAAAGTGAGAGCGATCTAATACTAAAGATTAAAGCGGCGTGGGCCTCTTTATTTAACACCCGGGCGTTATCTTTCCGGTTACAGCATCAAATTACGTTGCAGAATATTAAAATTGCCGTGATCATACAAAAGATGGTCAGTGCATATAAAAGCGGCATTATTTTTACAGCGAATCCCAATACCCATAATATAAATGAAATTTTAATCAGCTGCCTGTATGGTGCAGGAGAGGGCATCGTCAGTGCCGGGCTGGACGCAGATCTTTTCACGGTGTCAAAAGAAAACCATGGGCACACCACAGCAATTGCTTCAAAAACGGAACAATTGGTTTTTGATGAAAATGCGGGAACCGGTTTAAAAACCGTTGCCGTTTCTTCGTCTTTGCAGGATAAACCCTGTCTGGCTGAATTTGAGATTTCAGAACTGGCAAAAATATCAACTGACCTGGAAAACAGCTATGGAAAACCCCAGGATATTGAATTTTCCATAGATAAAAACAGCACCATTTTCATACTGCAATCGCGGCCCATTACAACATTGCACGAGTATGGACCGGCTGCCGGCAACCGGATTGTATGGGACAATTCAAATATCATTGAAAGTTACTCCGGGCCCACAACCCCGCTGACGTTCAGTTTCATCCGGCATGCCTACACCATTGTTTATCACTGTTTTGCCGGCGTTATGGGAATTTCTTCGAAAAAAGTCCATGAAAGCCGGTATATTTTTGAAAACATGCTTGGACTGATCAATGGCCGCGTCTATTACAATATCATCAACTGGTATAAGCTGGTACAATTGTTTCCCGGGTTTCATTACAATAAAACCTTTATGGAATCGATGATGGGAATCCGGGAAAAAATTACCATTGACGATGATGACTCCAAGGCCGGTTTTTTTCAAAAGTATTTTGTTGAGCTGCCGAAACTTCTCTTTCTGGTTGGCAGATCTGTTTATAATTTCAGCCGCATGAAAAAATTGGTAAAAGCGTTTGATGATAATTTTAATCTCCATTACAGCCATTGGGAGCATATGGATTTTAACCGGATGCCCCCCAAAGATCTTATGCAGATATACAGAGAGATGGAGTCTGCACTGCTGTGGAACTGGAAAACGCCCATTATCAACGATTTTTATGTGATGATTTTTTACGGCCTGCTCAAACATGTCTGTGAAAAATGGTATGGCGATGAGAGCGGATCACTGCAAAATGATCTCATCTGCGGTGAAGGCAATATTGAAAGTACCCAGCCCACAAAGCTGCTCATGGAGATTACCCGCCTTGTAAAACAAGACAAACAATTTGTAAAAACATTTGAGTCTCTCACCCCTGAAGCATTGGTAACGCTTGTACGGTCAGCGCCTAAATATCATGAGATTTCAAAAAAAATAGATCATTATCTTAAAGAATATGGATTTCGCTGCATCAATGAGCTCAAACTTGAAGAACCGTCTTTAAAGGAGACCCCGCAATTTTTATTTCAGATCATTCAAAATTACCTGAAGATGGACAATGAAGATGCGTTGAACCCGGAACTGATGGAACAAAAAGAAAAACACATCAGACAGCAGGCAGAACAAAAAGTAAATCAGCACCTCTCGGGTACACGTTTGGCTGCTGTTAAAAAAAGAATGTTTTCATGGATTTTAAACAGTGCAAGAAACGGCGTTAAAAACCGGGAAAACATGCGGTTTGCCAGGACAAAAATTTATGGCCTCGTACGGGAAATGTTCAATGCCGTGGGGCGTCATTTTGAGCATGAAGGCATCATTGAAACACAAAGTGATATTTACTATTTGTCCGTTGATGAAATATGGGATTTCATAAACGGAACAGCGATCTCCACTGATTTTAAGGCCCTGATAAATCTTAGAAAAAAAGAGTTTAAATCTTATAATAGTTCAGAAACGGATTCCCCGGATGACCATTTTGAGACGTTTGGAATGGTGTACCATAAAAACAGGTTTAAAAATACCAAAGTGGACACCTCTTCCCAAAGAACTGATGGACTCAAAGGCATCGGATGTTCCCCTGGTAAAGTAACCAAACCTGTAAAAATTGTGAAATCCCCAACGGATGATCTGACAATAAATGGCGAAATCCTTGTGGCCGGCCGGACTGATCCCGGCTGGGTCCCTTTGTATCCATCCGTGTCAGGCATCCTCATTGAAAGGGGCAGCATTCTATCTCACTCAGCGATTGTCGCAAGGGAAATGGGTATCCCCACCATTGTCGGTATTCCCAATTTATTAAATGTGTTAAAGGACGATCAGGTGGTGACAATGGACGGATCTACCGGTGAATTGGACATTGAGCCGTAAACCGATGCATTTTTCACCGATCACCAGCAATTTTAATTTTGGGTGGAATCAATAACCGATGCTAAACCATGTTGATCATCTCTTCACTTGCTGATCGAGTTTCAGCTTTCGATGGTTCTATTCAATTTTTCGACCAAGTGCAACCCTGACTGCGTCAGCCGGTATTTCTGGTTTTTACTTTTGGGCGTTTCCGGCAATGTCATCTCAATCAGATCTTTTTCCAGCAGGTCTGCCATGGCGAGCCTGAAGTTTCGAGTTCTTGATTTATAGCCAAGAATACCAAGAAGTTCAGATCCTGATAGCGCCTTTTTGCAGATATTCAGTATCTTTTGGGCTGTCTCGGAGAGATCATCATGGACCACATCATGTGTCTCTTTCCTGCTTTCCATTTCAACAGACTGAACGTATTCTTCAATTTCAGGCCCAAGCAGATAAATATTATGGTCCTTTTTAAACAGGAGCCCTTGGGTCACCATCTCCCCGGCAACAGTTCGGCATTTGTGGAGCGTGATTCCAAGGATGTCGCGAATATTGTAAATAGATATCTGCTTTTTCCGGCAGGCATAAGCAAAAACAGCCGATTCCTTTTCCGGTAAATCCACGCCGATTTTTTTCTGAATTTTTATTTGTTCTTCAGACAAGAGAATTTCGTTTTGCAGGGTCAGCTCAAATACCTTTTTTGACTTGTCGTTTCGGATTTCAGGGGGGACTCTGCCCAGATCACGCCAATTTTTAAAAACATCCCTCAGCCCCCATCCGGCACTTTCGCTGAATCCGATGCGGCGAAAAGCCGTCACCAGAATTGGATTCCGAGTTTCTTTTTCACCCGGTTCAAGCAGGTCTTTGACCTGGGTAAACGCATCTCCGGGATTCCAGAATTTGGTTAAATCAATAAAATGACAAATTTCAGCTTTTCTTGAATGGTCGGCATAATCCTGGTGGATCAGCATATTGATGATGGCTTCTCGAAAGGCAGTATAATCCTGCGGTATATCCTTGCGCTGCAAGGTTTTGGGATCAATTTCAAAAGGGATTTCGGCAAATCGATAGTACCATTCTTGAACGGCCAACCAGCTTTGAACAAGATTATAATCGCAGATGGTCCGGTCGTGCCACCGTTCTCCGGTTGAATAATCGTCATGGTGAAATAAATATCTTTGACAGTCAATGACGGGCCTTGGAAGCAGTCCCCGCAGGTAGCCGTTTTGCCCAAATATAAAGAATAGAGGCAATGGTGGGTTTTCGGCCCTTCTCCGTATCCTTGATAAGACCCTGTTCGAACAAAAATGCCGTATCATCCAGGTCTGCATAACTTCGGTTGCCGGGCTTGCTTTCATATTGGCGGCGATACCACAAAATGTCTTTTTCGTTATAGCATTCATGAATGTCATGATCCAGAATAAGGCTGTCGTATCGGTCTTCAGAGGCATCACTGATCAGTCGTTGAACTTCTTCCGATGAACATCTGACATCACAGGCCCCTTTGCGTAAAAAACTTCTACGGATATCTCCGTTTAAAAAGACAGGCTTTTTCGCCCGTGATACCTCCGGCACATGAATAACCATCACCGTTTTTCCATCAAATGTGAATAATTGCTCCCGGACATCTATGATATGGTTGATTTTATCTTTTTGGCGCAACGAGGACAGAAAATCATTTTGAACCTTATCAACGTCATCAACTCCTATAATTTCAAAATTAGCCCCGTCCTTTTTGACCCCAAATACCAGGCAGCCGCCCTGGGTATTGGCTAAAGCAGAAACAGACTCGTAAGCGCTTTTAGGTACGCTTTTTTTCGCCTCTTTGAATTCTATATCTTTCCATTCATGGGCGCTTAACAGCGAAATTAATTTTTCCTGGCTGATGGTCATTATCTATAATCCGCATCCCTTTCACGTTTCGACCCCATTTTGAAAAACTGCTGTTGATGCTCGAATACTATTCTATTTTTTTATAAGAAAGAATGGGTAAGTTACCCAGATCTTTCAAGCTTTGTTGTGGGCTGTGCCTGGC
>JAKSBO010000347.1 GCA_022361095.1 Desulfobacterales bacterium
GCATGCGCCAGGCAGGAATCCTGGCGGCAGCAGGAATTTATGCACTGGACAACCATATCGACAGGCTCGCCATGGACCATGACAACGCCCGGGACCTGGCCCTGGGCATGGCTGAGAGAACCGGCCTGCATGTGAATCCCAATGCGGTTCAGACCAACATGGTGTTTGTGGAGATCGGAAAAAATGCCCATGCTTTGGCTGACTACATGGAGACCCGGGGCATTATCATTGACCGGGCAGATAACCTGCGGCTAGTAACGCATCTGGATGTTACCAAAGATGATATTCACAAAACCGTGCAGGCCTTTGGCTCATTTTACGCCGGCATTAAATAGCGTCTGACCCAAAACCTGGCTATTTTGCCGATTACGGTTTTTGACCGGGCATTAGATAAACCGCTGGGGGAAATCCGTAAACAGCCCATCAACGCCGGCGTTAACAAAGCGCATATAGTCGTGGCGGTCATTTACCGTGAACAGATTAATTCGTTTGCCGGCACTTTTCAGCCGCCTGATATCCGGAGGCGTAACCAGCAAGGCGTTTATATTGAGCACCTCAAATTCATCACTGATGAAAATTGGGTCACTGAAATTTAAGGATTTGTCATCCCGATTTCCGGCCAGGGCCTGGAGCTCATATTCAGGTGCCTGCTGCCGCAAAAATCTGAGCCAGTCATGATTGAACGAGGAGAGGGTCACCCGGCCGGGTGCAATGCCGGACCGGGAAAGTTCGATCAGTACCCGGGCCGGATGAAAGTTAGGTTCCGGTTCATTGCCATGGTCTTTGAGCTCAACATTGATAGACCAGTCAAGCGCCTTGGTTAAGACAAGGCCGTCTTGCAAGGAAGGGATCGCTTCCCCCTTAAACCCGGCCAGAGTCCGGGGGGCAATATCAACAACCGTTGAATAGGGGTCATCGGCTTCAAACCAACTGCCTGCGTCCAATAGCCCCAGATCAGCAAGGGTATGGCTGTCCAGGCGGTCCACGGGATACGGCCCGGACCGGTATGTTTTTTCAGGAGAGAGGGGATCATATCCGAATACCTGGGCGGCATTGGTACACCGGGTCAGGGTTTCGTCGTGGAAGAGCACCAGATGCCCGTCCCGGGTCAGGGCGGCATCGGTTTCCCACCGATGGGCCCCAAGCTTATGTGCCAGCCGGGCAGCCGCAAGTGTATTTTCCGGGGCCAGGCTCCTGGCCCCGCGGTGGGCGATGATTTCGACTCCCCCGGGCATAATTACACCGGGGGGTTAAACGCCGGGAACCGTATAGGTTTTACACGTTCCGCTTGAACAGGTACGTTCCTGGGTATGTACGCCCTGGGAAGCGTTTCCTGAAGGCCCCATGGCATAGTTGGTGGCCGACACCACCCGCTGGAACTCGTTGGAGCTGCATTTAGGGCAGGCAACGTCCTTGTCATCTTGTCCCCCCATCACAATTACTTCAAAAAATTCTTCGCATTTGCTGCATTTAAATTCATATATCGGCATACTTTACTTACTCCTTATAATTATTAGAGGCACCCTTTAAACGAAAAAGCGCCCTTCTGCGCCTTGCACCTGGGCAATGTTTCGTCCAAGCAGGGTTTTTGTTCACCTGCTCACCTGCTATCCGACTGCATATGATAGTTCTTCAAATATAAGCAGTTATAGCGTTTGTCAAGGCGCCTGCGCCGTATCAAGAAGCTCTTTGGCATGGGCAAGGGTGGCATCGGTGATCCGGCTGCCGCCAATCATCCGGGCCAGCTCTTTTACCCGGTCTTCCTGGCAGGTCAAAGGGGTGATGCGGGTGGCTGTTCTGCCGCCCGACACCTGTTTGGTTATCCTGAACTGGTGGTTGCCGTACCTGGCAATCTGGGCCAGATGGGTAATACAGATCACCTGCTGAACCTGGCCCAGCTCCTTGAGTTTAATCCCCACTTTGTCCGAGGTCGCACCGCCGATCCCGGCATCCACCTCATCAAAAATCAGGGTTTCAAACGCCTGGTCCCGGCAGAGCACGGCTTTAAGGGCCAGGACAATACGGGACAGCTCTCCGCCCGATGCTATTTTTGCCAGAGGTTTTGGCTTTTCCCCGGGATTAGGAGAGAGCAAAAACCGCACCCGGTCCATGCCTGTGGCAGATATTTTTTCATTATCCGCCGTCACAAGCGCGTCAGGTTCAAGGCCCGGGTCCGTGGAGAACGCTACCTCAAAACTGGCCCGACCCATCTCAAGGGCCCCCAGTTGGGCCTTTGCCAGCCTGGCCAGGGCCAGCCCCTCTTTCTGCCGCCGCATGGACAGGGCCTTTGCCTTTTGCCGAATCCGGGCCACCAGCCCTTTTTGTTCCTGCTCGAGCTGTTCGATGCGCCCCCCAAGCCCCTGGATATCAGCCAGGTTCCGGGCCATGTCCCGGTGTTGCTCAAAGACAGCGTCAAGGCTGCCCCCATATTTACGCTTAAGTTTTGCGA
>JAKSBO010000701.1 GCA_022361095.1 Desulfobacterales bacterium
GTTTCTTTCAAACTCCCGTAAAAATGATTCCATGAAACGCCCCGACGCAAACCAGTTTTCTATTTTTTCAAATTTATGCACATATTCATCGTAGTATTTTGACTTTTTCATGGGACTCAGCCTGGATGCCCCGGCAGTTTGGGCGATTTTTTCAGGGCTCAGCTGGTTGAGAATTTCTTCGACTTTTGCATGGGCGGCTTGCCGGCTCGCCTGTTGGGATTCGTGAAAGACTTTGTCGATCTGGCTGATATAGACGTCTAAAGGCTGTCCGTGACTTGCACCTTCTAAATAGTAGCCAATAACCTGGCGGATGGGCTGGTCCGAATCCTGTTTTCCGACAAGGGTGGTGTTGATGGTGCTGCTTAACTGGTTCAAGGCTTTAAGGACCGTGTTGATGGATTCCGCTAGGTTTTCAAGAGGCTCGCCGGCGTTCATATCTGCCTGGGAGACCGTCCGTCCGAGCAGCAGTTTGATAACCCGTGCCAAAAGATGTTCGTCAATTGCCGTGCGCTCTTGGGTGGTACACACTGGAGCAGCAGGGGGCAAGGGCTTGGACAAGGTGTCAGGCTCAAATTCCCGGATCAATCTGTCAAGAGCCTCCCGGCGATCATTTTCATCCAGATTTGCCAGTGCTTCATTCAGGTGTGTTTCAATGGCGCCTGCGTCGGCATTGTTTGCGTAAATCGCTTTAAGCTGTTCTTTTAATGACTGGTATGACATATTGAAATCGTTCATATTTTTTGTTTCCCGGTATCTATTTTTTGGGGGGAAGTATGACGGTTTTATCAAGATCGTCATCTTCATCAAAAAAAACGACACTGTTTTTAAACGTGTTGTGGCCGGGGGATACAATAACAGTCTCTTCCAGAGTGCTGAAATCTTTTTCCGGCTCCTGTGTTTTCGGTTTTTGATGCGTGCGCATAACAATCGTTTTCTGGTCATCTTCAAAATCACTGGGTGACGGATCAATATTGTCCGGCCTGTCAATAATTATTGTTTTCTGCATCTGGTCAAAATCATGTTGATCCGCCATGGGGGATGGGGCCATAGATTTATCCTCCGCCCATTTATTTTTTTTTGCAGGAAAATCCGGCGATGATTTGATCTCTTCCTGGTCTGAAGAGAGCACAAGGGTTTCCATGACATCTTCGTCTGGGTGGGGGGCGGGTGATGCCTCTTTTTCCCATTTTGCTTTAAGCTGTTTCAGGATGGTGTTGATGGCTTGATTTGTCCGGGCGTCTTTGTGTAATTCCTCCATGGTTGCCGGTGAAATTGTTTCCGGCTTATTCGGCCCGGCTGTTCCTGCAACCGGCATAACAGCGTCCTGTTTTATCCGGATATCTTTGTTGAAAAGTTCTGATTTTGCAGCATTTGATATCTCATTTACCTGCCGGAGGCAGTATGTGATAAAATCGGGAAAATCCAAGCGCTCTTTTTCTTTAATTAAAGACCCTGCAAAATTAATCGTCTGAATCCATAAGTCATGCCAGGATGGATCTATGGCCGCGGGAGCCGGCGTCCAGAAAATATTTTCCGGCTTAAAGGCCGGATGTGATTCAAAAAGTGCCTGGGCATTATTTGCCCATTCGTTTTTATCTGTGGTTTCCAGCAGATTTGCCGCAGACTGAAAAACGGTCTTTGCGTCATGTTCACGGTTTACAAAAAAAATATAAAGGCACAATTGCGCAATGAAATTGGTGTGCCGGTTATTTGCTGTGGACGTTTGGAAAAGATCCATGGGCCCGTCGCTGACAAGATCAATCAAGTAAAGCTCATAATCCCAGAAAAAGGGCATCATGCCGGCATCTGATTTTGTGTTGACCCAGATGCTGGTCATATCCAGGTTGAAATCCGGCTCAAACGGGCCATTTAATCTTTGTTCAATTGATGTGAGTATCTTTTTGAAAAACGCATATTTTAAAAATAAAATTTCAAGCCAGAATCTGGGGTCATCTTTGAACAGATATTTAGATGGGGCACGGCCGGGTAGTTCCGGAGTGCCGGGGTTCAATGACAAGGGGGATGATTCCGACCCTGAGGTTTCCGGGGCATTAGACAATTGCCGTAAAAATTGAGTCCCGGTCATCAAGCAGGCATTGAATACCACCATGTAAAATGGATAAAAAGAGAGACATCCAATGCGGGACAAGGCTTGTTGTTCAGTCAAATGGCAGGCACTGTGTTCGGAACAGTCCGTGCATGGAAATCCATTGGGCGTTGCCCTCGTCATTTTGCCTAAGCGCTTGATTAATCCGTGCCGATCCAAAACCCAGGCCGGGTCATGGGCCTGTCGGGCATAGGTATAAAAAAAACGGGTTGAATTTGATTCATAACATGCCGGGCAGAAAAGATAGCGGTTCAGGCTGGAATGGTATGGGGCCAGGCCTGCTTTTTCCAGAATTGTATCGGTTTTGCAGAGTATCAGTTCCCGGCCGCAGTCCGGGCATAGGGGGTGGAAATAGCGGTGTTTGAATTTACAGTAAAATAGCGGTTTAAGCTGGGCCGGCGGATGGCCGGGTGGGGCGGGAATCGTAAATGTGCCCGGATCTTGGGAAAAAAAATGAATGGTATCCAGCCAGGCCTGCTCCAGTGTCGTATTGGTTTGCAGATTGAAGGGTCCGCCGTTAAACACATGGGTGTCTTTTTGGAGCAGCATGAAAACAGGCTGGAAAATCCGGTTAGAACCATCGCACTTAAGCCCGCCTTTAATCAGATGGGTGAACGGCTTTTGGACGCCCGCCGTTTCAAAGGGGAACATCGGTGCCCCCCCCTGTAAGCTGTCCTGGTGTGATACATGGATATCGAGTAAAATTCCATTGCGGCCCGATTCCAGGTATGGAAGCAACGATACTGTCTTGTCCATGTCTGTCCGCCTTAAGTTAATTAATATCCCTGACAAGTGATTCGCCAGCACCGGTGAATCTGTTGTTTCTTGGAAACATAATCCTCCGGAATCGTTTCCCGGGTGATCTCTTTAATCTCATCAGCGTCAAGCCTGTTTTCATCCAGGGAAAAATTTTGGTGATTGGTGGAAAAAAACAGTGTGCTTGCCGGGCGCATGAGCTTGAACACCTGGTTGAGCAAAAAGGGATAGTCCTTGGCAATATCAAAGTGTTTATTATTCATGCGCGTTGTGGAATAGGAGGGTGGATCCACCACAGCCAGGTCGTATCTGTGCTTCAAACGAACCGCTTTTTTCAAAAACTCAAAGGTATCCATTTGGACCTGGGTATGGCAGGGGGCGGACATTTTATTCAGGGTCAGGTTCTCTTTGACCCAGGTGATGGCAGTTTCAGACCGGTCTACGGAGAGGGTGGAGGCAGCCCCGCCCTTTGCCGCATAGCAGGTGAATGCCCCGGTGTAGCAGTACAGATTTAAGAAATCTTTTCCCTGGGCCATCTGTCTGACCATCATCCGGGTGTTCCGGTGGTCGGAAAACAGGCCGGTATCCACATAGTCGCTGGGGTTGACCAGGAATTGAAGGTCTCGCTCCCACATAGGTATTTTTTTGTTTTTCGTATTAATCCTTCGGTATCGCGCCCCGTCCTTGATGCCTGCTTTGCGGATTTTTAAATGCAGGTTTGCCCGGGGGACATCAAGGGCCTGGGCCACAGTCTTGCCCATCAGGGGCAGCCAGTCCGGCGTGGACTGTTTTCGGGCATATTCTCCCACCACAAGGTGGCCTGCATACCAGTCCACCACCGCCCTGATTTCCGGGATATCCCAGTCATACAGCCGGAACACCTCCAGATTCTGTTTTGTATATCGCTTATGCAGATGCTTGAATCTTTTTTTTGCCCGGTTGGCCAGCATCCGGGCCTGGTCTTGGTATTTTTCGCTGATTTCCATGGCAAAGGTCATACCTCATTCAAAGGTGAATGGCAAGAAAGGCAGGCCGCTGTTTTTCAATGTTTTTAATTCAGCAGTTTTTCAACGGGCGTATAGGCCAGCCCAAAGGCATCGGCCACGGCTTTGTAGGTCACTTTGCCGTGGATAATGTTGGCCCCCGGTTTGATCTCGTTGTTGGCCTGCATCGCCTTTTTCCAACCCAGGTCGGCAATCTGCAGGGCATAGGGCAACGTGGCATTGGTCAGTGCCAGTGTCGAGGTTTTGGCAACCGCCCCGGGGATGTTGGTCACACAGTAGTGCACCACGCCGTCGATGATA
>JAKSBO010000877.1 GCA_022361095.1 Desulfobacterales bacterium
AAAGGCTGCTGTTTTTGCGGTACCGGTCCTGGCCTGGCCCAGCAGGTCTTTGCATTCTATCATATGGGGAATGGTCTTTGCCTGGATCGGCGTTGGGGTTTCATAGCCAACGGTCTGCAACGCTGCAAAAACATCCGGGCTCAAGTTCATTTCGCCGAACCCGGCCTGTTCTAAATTCTTGGGGGACATGGTTTTCCTTAAAAGCAAAAAGGCCGGCGCAGCCGACCCTGTATATCAATATTAATTAGAATTCACGACAAAACAGCTCTAAATATATGATTTTTTTAAAAAATGCAAGTTCTATTTACTTTGCCCTTTGATCTTATCATCTATTCCGGGGGGGGAGGCACCACCGCCCAACTTTTTGTGAATTGGCATTGACAAATCCGAGTTGTTTTTATATATTCCGATTTAACGATTTATTGGAAGGCAGGAGGCTTAAGCTTGGCAGATAAGAAAACATTTACCGGGGTCATGAAAGTTGTCCGATCCAAATCGGGTGAAAATGAAAAAGATGATTCAGCAAAGGCCTTTATGTGTCTGTGAAATTAAGGATGGCTTGGGGATTGCCCATTCTGCGGCAAACAAGTGTCTGACCATACCTGATGATACGGATATGGTAAAGGGGGTTAGGGATGGATGCGGGTTGATTATTCCCTGGCTGAGGGCAGCGGATCTTCCTTTGCCGCAAGCGTGATCGGGAATTTGAAACAGTGGCCGGACAAAGATACCCGGATCAGGGAATCAAATAATATCCTTCCAGTGATCGAGCGTCCCGGTATTGCGTATAAGGAATGATAGTGAAAAAACGTTAGGATATATCGTTAAATGACCATATAAAATAGGAGTGTGTTGTGAATTCAAATACGGCAGATACCGGCCCGGTTCGGAAAAAAGAAAATATACAGCTTTTGATGAACCTGTTTATGGGAGCCGCAGGTGTTGTGTTGTGGTGGATGATTTACCGTCAACTGCCCTCATTGTCAAAGTGGCTGACCTATGATGTGTTGCCCATTGAAAACGGGTCCCATCTTGGCAGTTCCGTAGAATTTTTTCTTTATGATACGCCCAAGGTCATGATGCTGCTTTTTCTGGTGGTCTTTGGCGTGGGTGTTATCCGAAGCTTTTTTACCCCGGAGAAAACCCGGGCCTTTCTGTCCGGGAAAAGCGAATTTGCCGGCAACGTGTTAGCCGCGCTTCTTGGGATTGTAACACCCTTTTGCTCCTGCTCCGCCGTGCCTTTGTTCATTGGTTTTGTGACTGCAGGTGTGCCTTTGGGGGTTACCTTTTCGTTTCTGATTTCCGCACCCATGGTTAATGAAATTGCCCTGGGCCTTTTATACGGGCTTCTTGGCTGGAAAGTGGCAGCCATTTATCTGGGCACCGGGCTTTTCATCGCCATTGCCGCCGGTTGGATCATAGGCCGGCTTAAGCTTGAAAATCACATTGAAGATTGGGTGACCCAGGCCGGTATAACTGCGGTTGAGCCGGAAGAAGAAAAGATGACCTGGCAGGACCGGTTTGTTTACGGCTGGGACGCAGTTAAAGAGATTATCGGCCGTGTCTGGATCTATGTTATTTTGGGCATTGCCGTGGGGGCCGGGATCCATGGGTTTGTTCCCGAGGGTGTCATGGCTTCGCTTATGGGCAAAGGTTCCTGGTGGGCGGTGCCGGTGTCTGTGCTCATCGGGGTGCCCATGTATTCCAATGCGGCAGGTGTCATTCCCGTTGTCGAAGCACTACTTGGCAAGGGGGCTGCTTTGGGCTCTGTTCTGG
>JAKSBO010000279.1 GCA_022361095.1 Desulfobacterales bacterium
ACAAATATTTGAATAAAAAACTGTCGATTAAAGAACAAAGACTATCTATTGCTGAATATTCTAAATTGCGGCAACACTCTGAAGTGTGGTGGAGATTCTGTTCAATTGGGGCTGATTTTTTACCGCCTGCTTTACATTTTTAAAAACCCGGCGAATCCGTGCCATGGCCCGGTCAATGCCGGCCTTGGTGATACCCAGGGGCGGGGCAAACCAAATGGTATAGGTATGGGGTTTCTTGCACGATATCCCCGGTACTGAATATAAGGGTGCCTCTAATAATCAGAATTCTGAAATCTTAATTTCCTATGCCGGTGTGACAACGCGATAGCTCGACTGCGCCAGGGTGAGCTTGAGCCGCCTCAACGTTTATCCTCACCCAAATCTTGTTTTTTATACAGTCTTGGGGCATTCAATACCTTATTGACCATAGTGGCAAGGTCCACCAATGTAATCGGTTTCATAAGAATGCCGCTTATCCCCATTTCCATTGCTTTTTCATGCGACATTTTTTTGCTGAATCCAGTGCAAATAACAATGGGAACCGCAGGACATATCTTTTTTATCTCTTTGGCAAGTTTATCCCCATTCATTTGGGGCATGGTCATATCCGTTAAAACAAGATCATACTTGTCAGGTTGTGCCCGCAAGGCTTCCAATGCATCGTTCGGGCTTGTTCTAGTTTCAACTTGATACCCGAGAGATTCCAGCAAATCCTTGCCGATATCAACCAGGGGTTTTTCATCGTCAACAAATAAGATGCGCCCCTTGCCTTTCAGGGAGGAATCCATGGCTATCATCTCTGTTTTTTCGCCACTTTCTTCAATCGCAGGAAAGAATATACTAAACGTTGTACCAACACCGGGTTCGCTATCGACTTTTATATCACCGCCATGATCCTTAACAATTCCATGAACCGTCGCAAGGCCCATTCCGGTTCCCTCTCCAACTTGCTTGGTGGTAAAGTACGGCTCAAATATACGCGACATTGTATACGCATCCATGCCATGGCCGGTGTCTGTAACCCCAAGCTTAAGGTAATGGCCCGGTTTTAGATCATAAACACTTGGGGGATCAATGCCGCTTATTTCCATCGGCTCCCAATTTACAGTAAGCCGCCCACCATTTTCTTCCATTGCATGGGCCGCATTCGTACACAAATTCAAGATTACCTGGTGAATTTGGGTTTGGTTTGCCTCTACCGCGCCAATGTTATTTTTTATATTCTGCCGTATCTCAATCGTTGACGGTATTGATGCCCGGATCAGCGTTAATGCTTCCTTTATAATAACACCAATATCAACCGCCCGTTTTTCAATTTTTGCCTGGCGGCTAAACGCAAGTATTTGTTGTATAAGTCCTTTTGCCCGTTCACCGGCTATACAAATTTGATTGGTATATTTCTGGATTGTCGGGCTCTCTTTCGCCTTCATCTGTGTTAACTGGGTATACCCGATAATCGCGCCAAGGATATTGTTAAAATCATGCGCAATGCCTCCGGCGAGGGTGCCGATTGCCTCCATTCTTTGCGCTTGCACCAATGCGGACTCCAATCGCTTGGCTTCCTTTTCAACGTTTTTACGATCGGTAATATCCTGGGTGAATACTACGGAAAACCGGTCTTCTCCATACTCAAGAAGGTTTGAATTCATCGCAACAAACATTTCACTGCCATCTTTACGGCGGTGAATTCTTTGATTATGATTTGACCCCATCCGGCACAGTGTTTGCCAAAATTCATTCCAGTCTTCTTGTCTAAAATACGGATCAATGTCGAACATTGACATTTGACAAAGCTCTTCGACCGTATAACCAAGATCCAAAGCGACTTGCCTGTTTACATCAAAAATCCTCGCATCCGATCCGATTCGATAAATACCAATTGACGCCTTTTCAAAAATGAATTGGTTGATACGCAGTGAGTCTTCTATCTTTTTTCGCTTCGTAATGTCCGAGTACGTACCGGTAAACCTTGCGGGTTTCCCCTGCTCGTCACGTTCTACGATTTTCCCCTTGCTGTTGATCCACATGTAGTGGCCTTTTTTATGCTTAAACCTGAATTCATGATCATAGCACTCGGCTTCTCCGGACAGATATTCCTGAATTAATGTTTTCACTTTCTGAACGTCATCAGGATGAATCCGCGCCTCCCACTCATCGTAGCAGTTCGGAAATTCATTTGGGGAATAGCCGGATATTGTATAATAGCGTGCATCAAAATGAATTTTGTCGCTTTGCAAATTCCAATCCCATATGCCTTCATTTGCACCTGATAACGCCAGATCCAGGCGTTGCTCACTCTCTTTGAGACGCTTCTCGGATTTTATCAGTTCAACTCGTGCAAGGCGGCTGTACTCCTGGCGGGCAAGCAGAAGACCCACAAAAAAAATCCCCAAAAAAATAGCCGAGCCATAAGGCAGGGCCACTGTTTTTAATAATCCCCATGACGTATTTATATCTTTATAAAAAAGCCAGCCAGGAAGAATTAATATGGTTGCCCCCAGAGAACAAAGTGCCGCTTTCAGAAGGGTGTCTATTTTATCACGGAATTTAAATAGAATCGAACCGCCCAAAGCGGCAAGGCAAATTCCGGCCACGCCGCTTTGGACACCTGTTCCGCCAAGATATATTCGGAAAGCACCTGCCATGAATGCACCGATAAAGGCAGACAAGGGGCCTCCAAAACCACCGCAAAGAGTGATAATGGTATTTCTTTGATCAACGAAAACGCCTTCGGCTACTGGTATTTTGGCATACATACAACCAATGGCAAAAAGGCCGAAAGAAAAACCTATCATCGCCTGTCTGGTAAATTCGGATGCTTTTTCAATATTACTGATTAACAATCCATAAAACGCGACTAAAACAATAAAAATCGCCAAATTATTAAATAGGCCACAGAATAAATCCGTACCCGATACCATGTATTATCCTTCCTGATAAGTGTACATAACGGCGCAGTTTCACCTTTTCGAAGAAAAAATGATAAACAAAATCATGTTGAATGTCATCAACTTATTCCAAAATCCACCGCCGATTGTTTTGCGCACTCCCCAGGGGGACAATTTGTTTTTTTTCTCAAAAGGCGCTTGTTAGGCCCATGACCGGAATAAAACATTCCAAAATATGGTTTAAAATTTTCGTTCGTATTCAAGTCGCGTCAATGGACGCATATTAAACATATGTGCCCAT
Source organism: Desulfobacterales bacterium (assembly GCA_022361095.1). Classification (GTDB taxonomy): domain Bacteria; phylum Desulfobacterota; class Desulfobacteria; order Desulfobacterales; family Desulfobacteraceae; genus Desulfobacter. The sequence continues at coordinate 3,190 of JAKSBO010000279.1, forward strand.
TGACATAACAAAGAAGACGGATGAAAAGGCAAACCATATGGAAGGTTTTATTTTGAACTTGGGCCTTAAAGCCCGTGATCCAATGACTTGATACCGAAACCGGACCTTAAACAATTGTAAATATATGATAAATTTTCCCCCATCAGCATCAAGTCATTTGACCGGAATTCTAAGGCACAGCGAGCCCTTTACTTTTACCCTATAATTGTATAGAAAAGAAGGGCCGAGCGGAGGATAAAAGCTGAGGATGCTTATGAATAAAGGTTATATTGGATTTGCGAACAACAAATTAACCGGGTTCAGGAAACCTCCTCAAATGAAATCCAGTAAACTGAATTCCCGAGATCAACTTTGGGGAAAGACAGTTCACATCATTCGCAGGTGCCCTGGTTTTCCAAATGCGGTTCAAACATCTGGGATTGAAGAACAGACTTAAAAGATGTTTCTCCCGGTTAAGGTTGTCTCCGATTTTTGGGCATCGTATCATCTTCATGCTGCTGACCGTTCATCTGATTCCGGGCTTTGGGAGAATCAGAAAAATTGAGTATTACCGGAAAAATCCGATTATTCGTTGCTTAATGGGCCTGAAGCCAAACCCCTCATACCTTCTGAAATATCGGGGTTTATAAACAATAGATTCTCGCAGAGAATGAAACCGAATAATAGCAGCAGGAACAATGCCGATGAGTGTTTTTGACAGGTTGTCGCTGAAAAACCGAATGGTATTTTCATTTTCCCTGATTATTGTCCTGTTTGTGGTATTGAGTATCAGTACGCACCATCAGATAAAAGTACTCAATCAGCTCACCGCAACACTGTACACCCACCCGCTCCAGGTGTCCAATGCTGCCCTGGAAGCCAAGGCCGGGGTGCTTGCCATGCATCGATCCATGAAAGATGTCTCCACGGCCCAAAGCCAGGCTGATATTTCCCTGGCTATTCAGGAGGTCCGGGAAAAAGAGGCGGTTGTATACCAAGAGCTTGCCCTGATCAAGCGCTACATCCTGGGCAAAGAAGGCAGGCAGCTCATTGAAAAAACCATCACCCTATTTGATGGCTGGAAACCCATCCGCCGGGAAGTCCAGGGTTTTGTTCTTAAAGGGGACACGGCATCCGCCAACCTGATAACCCGGAAAGAAGGGGCGGATTACGTCTCCCACTTGGAAAAACACATGGAAGAACTCACCCGTTACGCCAGGAATAAGGCAGACGGGTTTATGCAGGATGCCCGGAAAACCCAGCGCCAGGTATATATCCATATCCTGACCGCGATTGCCCTTTTTATGTGTCTGGCAATTACCATCGGCTGTCTGTTGTCTTCAAGCATATTGGGTGCCATTGAAACCTTTCGGGAAACCATTGCCCGGATCACCCGGACAGGGGAATTGGAGCAGACAACCGTCAAGGGGAACCACGAGATCGCCGCACTGGCAGATCATTTCAACCGGCTGATTAAGCGCCTGGAAGAACAGTTCTGGCTTCAACGCATGGAAAATGAACTGATCCACGCCTTGTCCGGAGACCTTGGATTTGAGGCGCTGTTGGAAAAAGGCTGTACCCACCTTTGCCAAAGCCTGAAAAACTGCGCAGGAGCTATATACACGTATGATGAAAAAAACGCCCAATGCCGGCTCAGCTATTATTACGCAATTCCCGAAGGAAGCCGGTTTGCCGAACTTTTTGATCTGGGGCAGGGGCTTGTAGGCCAGGCCGCCAAAGATAAAAAAGAGATCGTGCTGACCCGGCCAACGGCTGAAGACGCCTGTGTCAAATCCGGAAGCCAAAACCAGACGCCCTCGGGCATTCTGGCGATTCCCATGATGTATAAAAATCATCTTTTCGGTGTTTTCGAGGTGGCCCTTTTTGAGCCTGCGGATACACCAAAACAGCAATACCTGCTCTCCGCCATCCGGTCGCTTTCCGTGCTGCTTTACGCGGCCCGGCAAAACGAACAGGCCACCCGCCTGCTTGACACCACCCAAAAAGCCAACGAAAAGCTCCAGGCCCAGACACTGCAGTTACAGTCGTTAAATACGGAAATTGAACATCAGTCCGGGGAGTTAAGCCGAAAAAATGCCGAACTTGAGCAACAGCAAAAAAAGGTGGAAGAAGCAAACCGTCTAAAAAGTGAATTCCTATCCAATATGAGCCATGAGCTGCGAACCCCCCTGAACTCGGTGAATGCACTGTCCCGGGTATTGATTACCCAGGCCGGCGAAAAATTGACCCCGGAGGAAAACAACTATCTGGAAATCATTGAGCGCAACGGCAAACGTCTGCTGGCATTGATCAATGACATCCTTGACCTGTCTAAAATAGAGTCCGGTAAGATGGAACTGGATTGTACCCGTTTTTCCCTGGCCCGGACAATTGAGAATATCGTGGAAAGCCTCTCTCCACTTTCCCGGAATAAAAATATCCGGCTTGACACCCGGCTGCCCGAAACACTTCCCCACCTTGAAAGTGATGAGGCCAAGGTTCATCAGGTGCTTGAAAACATCATTGCCAATGCGGTGAAGTTCACAGAACAGGGCGGGGTTACGGTGTCCGCCATTGAACGAAACGGCCGGATTGACATTAGCATTGAAGATTCGGGCATCGGTATATCCTCTAAAGATTTGAAAAACATATTTGAAGAATTCCGGCAGTCCGACGGCACCACAACCCGGAAATATGAAGGCACCGGGCTTGGGCTGGCCATTGCCTACAAAGCTGTCCGGTTGATGGGCGGGGATATAAACGTATCGTCCGTCATTGATCAGGGCAGCAAGTTTATTGTTACGCTTCCGGTCAACCAGAAGGGTGCCGGCCGGAAACCTTTGCCGCCGCAATCTCTGCCGGAGCCCGCGAATGAAAAGCCTCCCAGCATCCTCATTGTGGATGAC
>JAKSBO010000750.1 GCA_022361095.1 Desulfobacterales bacterium
GTCACCTTGTGGTGCTGAAAACCCGTTGAATCCCCCACTCCGATGCGCTTCGGAAAACGTTGTATAGGCCATATGCGCATCTGTAAAATGCCAGCCAGCCGTCACCTTGGGAAGAAGTGTGGAAAAACTATTTTCCGACGATATGCGACCCCGCTCGATTGCAGCAGCGCCGTCCGGCATATCACGCATGGCAGAGTCGGTTTCAGCGCGCTCGTACTCGTAGCGAAGTCCTCCTGTCAAGTCGAGCCGGTGCCACAGTGTGTATGTCACCTCTCCGAAAACCGCGCCGCCGGCATTGACATTATCAGTGAAAAACGCCCTTGTGCCTGTGCCGTTGAGCGGGTTGGACGGGCTTAGTGCCATGCCGGGCCGGAAAATATTGGCATTTGTGTTTTCCGTATCAAGATGAAAGTAATTCACGCCTGCCTGCCATTTAAACAAAGCGCTGTCTATATCTGAAACAATCCGAAATTCCTGGGAAAAGTCTTTTTCCCTGGTCCTGTATTTCCTGCGCTTCAAATCCAGGGCGCTGAAATCCGTATCGATCCCTTCATTCCTGTCGTAGTCACGGTAACTGGTAATGGAAGTCAATTGTACATTTTTCAAATCGTATTTCGTATTTAATGCCGCGCCCCAAAACGTACGCTCCTGCCATCCGTCATAATCATTGGAATAATGATAAGGGGCATCCGCCGGGACCAGTCCTGTTTTTACTTGGGGATTTCGCTCTGTCCGGCTGGTGGGAAACGCGCCGTCATCATGCCATTGTCCGTCTATATTAAGGGCGATGTCCCACTTTTCTGTGGGCAAAAAGCGAAATTTGACACGCCCCGCCTTTCCGTCCAGATGATGCCCGTCCTTGTTGTCATGGCTTTCCGGGGAGACGTCATTTTCGGAGTAACCATCCTGTTCGGAAGCGGCACCTGCAATCCTCATAAACAACCTGTTTTGAATCAACGGGAAAGAAACCGATCCTTGAAATTCTTTTTTGCCATAGTCGCCCAGAGTTCCTCCTAATCTACACATGGCCTGATTTGTGGGTTCCACGGTGTGTACATTGATTACGCCCCCAATGGTATTGCGCCCATACAGGGTGCCCTGGGGGCCTTTGAGCACTTCAACCCGTTCGACATCAAACAAAGGAAAACCGAACATAAACGACTTGGAATAATTGACACCGTCCACATAAAATCCAGTGCCCGGCTCACTTGAGGGCATACTTTTGATACCGCGCAAAAACATCGCGCCATGCCGAAAGTCGTCAAATTCAAGGCCGGGAACTAATCTGGACAAATCTAAAATGGAATCAATGCCTGCGTCTTCAAGCTCAATTTGGGAAAAGCTCGTTATACTTCCGGATACATCCTGTAAAATCTCTTCCCTTTTTTGTGACGTCACGGTGACGGCTTCCAGTTCATAGGAAGCTGGTTTATCAGTTCCCGTTTCTTCATTTACTCCCTGGGCATGAATTTCGTGTGCCCAGAAGATATGAAACGTAACGAACACAACGAAAATTTTAAGCCTCATAACAGCAATCAGATGTATTGAAGCCGTAGTTAAGTTTATTTTGCTCAGAAAGCATGTAATTTTGTCTTCAATCCATGGCTTTTCTCTGCTCATGGTTTTTGCCCCACGATCAGCAGGCGGGTGCTGACGCCCAACATTTCAGGAGTCTGGGCAAATTGATGGAAGATATCCATTGCCGCTGAATACGTGGCATCATTCTCCATAGCCGCCGATTGACTGTCATCGGGAGGAAAGGATAAAAGGGGGCATACTGCAGCCAGATGGAGAACCCTGAGACCGTATGCATCATAGAATTCACACAATTCATTTGGTGAAAAACATCTACGGGGGAATCCGGTGCTCGTTTGGATCCTTCCCGACTTCAGAGCCTCTGCCGCCCCTTGCCAGTTGTTCTCCCGGGCCAGGTCCAGAGCGTTACGATAGCGGTTTGCCACATCGCACGCCACATAACCGCCCGGTTTCACTACCCGGGCCAGCTCACCGATGCCCTTGTGAGGATCATCACACAATCCGATAGGCTCCCCCAAGGCCAGGGCCATGTCAAAACTTTCATCGGGTAGTTGATCCATATTACAAATGTCAAGCACATGGCAGCCATCCACCTGTTTTGATATGCCTTGTTTTTCGATTTGTGCCATGGCAGTGCGGATCATATCCGGTGATATGTCAGACAGTACCATCCGATGCCCCAGAGGTGCCAGGCGGTTCACCCACCGGCCGGTACCGCAGCCGGCCTCCAGAATGCGTATCGAATGAGCCGGAAGAAGGGGAGCGATAAATCGCCAGCAGCCTTCTTCATACAACATCATGTTACGCCTGTTTTTGGGACTCTGCATGTACGCAAGGCGGGATTCGGCACTGGATAGATCACCTGTCGTTTTCGTTTTCATATTATACCCCCTGTGATACATGTTAACTGTTTATATTTTGTTACCATATTCCTTCAAATATAAGCTTAAACTAAAAAAATTTATGTACCTTAGATGAATATACAATAATGA
>JAKSBO010000728.1 GCA_022361095.1 Desulfobacterales bacterium
ATGTATTTGTCTTCTTCCAGCCCTTCCAGGGTGGAGAAGACCTGTTTCACCAGGTTCTTTTTAATGTTGCGCACCAGGCGGTCTTCCTGGAGGATTTCCCGGCTGACGTTGAGGTTCAGATCCGGTGCATCCACAACGCCCTGGACAAATCCCAGGTACTCGGGAAGGAGTTCCTTGCAATCGTCCATGATGAAGACCCGCTTGCAATACAGCTGCATCCCGTGTTTGCGTTCGGGACGGAACAAATCCATGGGAGCCTTGGAGGGCAGGTACATGAGCACTTCGTACTCGGTCACCCCTTCAAAACGTTTGTGGATGATGTGGGCGGGTTCGTCCCAGTTATGGGAGATATGGCGGTAGAACTCCTGGTGTTCCTCGTCGGTGACATCGCCCTTGGACTTGGCCCAGATGGCCTTCATGGAGTTGAGGGTCTCGTCGGAGGTCACCTTGCGGAAGGTATCTCCGATGGGCTTGCCTTCGTCATCCTTGATGATCTGTTCCTCGGGGATGGGTTCGTTCTTTTCCATCTCCATGATCACGGGATAGGTGACAAAGTCGGAGTGCTTTTTGACAATGTTCTGGATGGTGTATTCTTCGGTGAAATCCTGGTCCCCTTCTTCGGGTTCCTTCAGCTCCAGGGTGATGGTGGTGCCCCGGCCGTCCTTTTCGATTTCCTCAACCGTGTAGGATCCCTTGCCGTCGGAGGTCCAGCGAACCCCCTTTTCCGCACCGGCGGCCCGGGTTTCCAGGGTCACCTTGTCGGCCACAATGAAGGCGGAGTAGAAGCCCACGCCGAACTGGCCGATGAGCTCGGGGCTCAGGCCGGTTTCATTCTTGGATTTTTCCAGTGCTTCCATGAAGGCGGCGGTACCGGACTTGGCAATGGTACCGATGTTTTCATTGACCTCGTCCAGGGTCATGCCGATGCCGTTGTCGGAAATGGCAAAGGTCTTATTCTCCTTATCCAGGGTGAGGCGGATGTGATAATTGGTGTCGTCGGCAAAGAGATCCGGTTCGGTCTGTTCCTTAAACCGGGCCTTGTCGATGGCATCGGAAGCGTTGGAAATCAATTCCCGGACAAAGATCTCCTGGTTGGAGTAGAGGGAATGGATGATGAGATGCAACAATTGCTGAACTTCGGTTTTAAACTGATGGGTCTGGGTTTCAGCCATGATTCGCTCCTAAATATTTAGCACTAAAGTTTAACAGGGTTAAAATTCAAATTTTTAATAATAATTATGGCAAAAATCGAAATGTCAAGATGGGGAAACCGGGGAAAGTCGGCCCGGCTCCCCAACCTCCCCTGGACCGGGAAGGTGACGGGATACCGCCGGACTTTATTTCCAAGGGGAATCCCGGCCCCGCTCCGGTGTCCCGGGGAGCAAAACAGAGGGAACCGCTTTAAAAAGGAGGGCAGTGTGTTAGCCGGGCCTAGTTCGCCCTGCTTTTTTTGAACAAAGGGGTTTGACAAGCCCCCCTCCTTCCCTGTATCGTCGGATTTATCTTTCTCACACCATTTGGATTTGAATGGATATCATGGAAAACCCATCCAGCTGCACCGAAAAAATCAGATCCGCAGTCCACGGGGCACAGCACCCCGGTCCCCCGGACCCTGCCCTGTATCAGCCCACGTCGGTCATGGGGCTTTTCATCCTCAATGGAGCGCCGTCGCTGTTGTTCATCCAAAAGGCCGATGTGCCGGGCTACCCCTGGCGCAACCAAATGGCCTTCCCCGGCGGTCACCAGGACAAAGGCGATTCAAACCGGCTGGAAACGGCCCTGCGGGAATTGAATGAAGAGGTGGGAATTCTACGGGAGAATGTGGAGGTACTGGGTTCCATCGGTCATTATCAGACCATCAACCACCGGGACATCCAAGCCTTCGTCGGCATCTGGAACCAGACCGATACCATTGACTTTGATCCCGGTGAGATTTCACGGACCCTGGAGGTCCCCCTGGATCATCTGATCCGGCTGCACCGGGACCGGGGCTATGCCGGCACCACCCCGGACATCATGGAGTTGACCTACCCCTTTGAGGATGTGGTCATCTGGGGGGTCACTGCAAAAATCATCCACCACCTGCTGGAAATACTGCCCACGGATCCCTAGGGACGCTACCCTTGGGTCGGGAATTCCCGTCTAGCTGATCCGATTCCGCCGCTTCATGCGGAAATAGACCTTGAAGATCAGAAAGAAGGAGAGGCCGAACAATAGGCCCGGAAACCAGGCATGTCCGGCAAGGCGGGAATCGGTCAGGGCCATCCAGATGCCCACCAGTGCAAAGAGCATTACCGGCACCATGATCACCATGAGAATGATGCAGGCCGGGTTGGAATCGTACCAGGGGGTGATGGGTTTTCGAAAGAATGGATTTTGGTCGAGTTGCATGGGTATCCGGCTAATTTAACCTTTATATATGGAGTTTAAAAACCACAACATCTGGTATTTTAACTTGACTTCACCCAAGATATTGTATAGAACCACCCGGTCGCCAATCAAAGCGACCATCAGAATCTTTTTTAGAACTGCACAAGCAAAATAAGTTAAATCGAATATACATTCAAGAGGGAGTTCCATGTTTGAACAGATAATAAAACGTGACGGACGGGTAGCTCAATTTGATGCTGTTAAAATAACCGAAGCCATTTGCAAGTCCGGTGAAGCCACCGGGGAATTCGGCGAAAGGGAAGCCAAACGCCTGACCATGAAGGTCTTGACCCTGGCCCGGGACATGCAGCTGGGCGTCACGCCTGAAGTCGAAGAAATCCAGGACATTGTGGAACGTGTCCTCTTGGATTCTCCCTTTTACAAGACCGCCAAGGCATACATCATCTACCGGGAACAGCACAACCAGATCCGGAAGATTGCCATTGAAGAAAACGTGGGCCTCATGGAGTCCTACATCCGCCGCATGGACTGGAAGGTCAAAGAAAACTCCAACATGAGCTACTCCCTCCAGGGGCTGAACAACTATATTTCTTCTGACATCACCTCGGAATACTGGCTCAATAAGATCTATCCCCCGGAAATCCGGGATTCCCACAATGCCGGGGATCTTCACATCCACGACCTGAGCCTGCTCTCGGTATACTGCGTGGGATGGGATCTCCAGGACCTGCTCATTGAGGGCTTCAAGGGTGTGGCCGGTAAGGTGGAATCCTCTCCGCCCAAGCATTTCAGAAGCGCCCTGGGCCAGATTGTCAACTTTTTCTATACCTTGCAGGGGGAGGCGGCCGGGGCCCAGGCCATGTCCAATTTTGATACCTTGCTGGCCCCGTTTGTCCGGTATGACAACCTTGAATACAAAGAGGTCAAACAGGCGTTGCAGGAATTTGTTTTCAACATCAACATCCCCACCCGGGTGGGCTTTCAGACGCCTTTTACCAATATCACCATGGACCTGAACGTGCCGGCCATGCTCAAGGACTCCCCTGTCATCATTGGCGGGGAATACCAGACAGATACCTACGCCGCATTCCAAAATGAGATGGATATCATCAATTCCGCCTTTGCAGAAGTGATGATGGAAGGCGATGCCAAGGGCAGGGTATTCACCTTCCCCATTCCCACCTACAACATTACCGCGGATTTTAACTGGGCAAATCCCAAACTGGAAAATATCTGGAAAATGACGGGCAAGTACGGCATTCCCTATTTTTCCAATTTTGTTAATTCCGACATGGATCCCGAGGATGCACGTTCCATGTGCTGCCGGCTCAGACTGGACAACCGGGAGCTGCGCAAGCGCGGCGGCGGGCTTTTCGGCGCAAACCCGCTGACCGGTTCCATCGGTGTTGTCACCTTGAACCTGCCCAGAATCGGGCGTCTTGCCCAGGATGAATCAGACTTTTTCAGCCGCCTGGATAAGCTGATCGACATCAGTGCGGAATCATTGGCCATCAAACGCAAAATTCTTGAAAAATTCACCGAAAACGACCTGTATCCCTATTCAAAATTCTACTTGCGACAAATTAAGGAGAACACCGGTGTTTACTGGCGCAACCACTTTTCCACCATCGGCGTTTTGGGCATGAATGAAGCCTGCCTGAATTTCCTGGGCGAGGAGAGCGGCATTGCCACGCCCCGGGGCCAGGCCTTTGCCGTCAAGGCCATGGATCATATCCGCGGCAAAATCGAACGCCTGCAGGAAAGCACCGGTGAAATATTCAACCTGGAAGCAACCCCGGCCGAAGGCACCACCTACCGGTTTGCCAAGCTGGATAAAAAGAAATTCAAACACATTGTCTGCGCCAATGAAGAAGAGTTTAAAAACGGCTCCGATCCCTTTTACACCAACTCCACCCATCTGCCGGTAAATTATACCGACGATTTGTTTGAGGCGCTGGAACTGCAGGACGAACTGCAGACCAAATACACCGGCGGCACGGTCCAGCACCTGTTCCTGGGCGAGGAGGTTTCAGACGTGGAAGCCGTCAAACACATGGTATCCAAGGTGTCCAACACCTTCCGCCTGCCCTATTTCACCCTGACACCCACCTTCAGTGTCTGTCCCACCCACGGGTATATCGCAGGGGAACATGCCAAATGCGAAACCTGCAATACAGATACGGAAATCTACTCCAGGGTGGTGGGTTATCTGCGTCCGGTGAGCCAGTGGAACAACGGCAAACAAACGGAATTTAACATGCGCAAGACCTATACGCCCCAGAAGGTGGCCGCAAAGATTGCGTCTTAACCGTTTGAAAGCCGTTATCCCATGTATATTGGCGGATTTCAAAAAAACTCCCTGATCGATTTTCCGGGCACCATCGCCTGTGTGGTGTTCACCCGGGGGTGTAACTTCACCTGTCCCTACTGCCATAATCCCGGCCTTGTTGCCGGCAGTGCCGCTCCCAAAAGGGGCGGCACTGCCGTTGGTTCGGGTTCCAATCACGGAACCCCAAGCCAGTCCTGCAGCCCGGATCAAGAAGAGATTCTGAAATTTCTGGATAAACGCAAAGGCATGATTGAGGGTGTCGTCATTACCGGCGGAGAGCCCACCCTCCAAGCGGATCTGGTTGATTTTATCCAAACGGTCCGGCAAATGGGATACAAAATCAAGCTGGATACCAACGGCACGGCCCCCAGTGCCCTGAACGTACTTTTTGACCAGGGCCTTGTGGATTACCTGGCCATGGACATAAAAACGGATACCGACCACTATCCCATGGTAATGAAAAACCCAGGACACCTGGATCGGGTCATGGAAAGTATTTTGCTTATCATGGAAAAAGCACCTGCTTATGAATTTAGAACGACCTGTGTAACACCCTTTGTCACGCCCGCTATCATGAAAAATATCGGCAAAATGATCCGCGGCGCGGCGTCCTATGTGCTCCAGCCCTGTTCCCGAAACGTGGATATGCTGGATCCGCATTTTGCTGCCGAGGATGATCATTTTCCAAACGCCGATGATATGGCGGCATTAAAGACAGCCGTGCTCCCCTATGTGAAGAATACCAGAATACGTTAATGCCGAATACTGCAGGCCGTAATTAATTAAAAATAGATAGTGCCGGAACGAAAACCTGGAAATTTTGTCGAATACAAGGCGGGCAAAAATTTTAACCGCAGGCATATATTGAATATTCCGAGGATTAAAATTTTTGACCAACTACGTCATCGGCAAAATTTACGGTTTTCGGCCGGGCACTAAATGGAGATTTCAGGCATGAAAAAGATCACCCTTGTATATTTCAGTCCCACCAAAACAACCGAAACCGTTCTCAGGGCCATCACCCAGGGGCTTGCCCAAAGTATGGAAATCAGTGGTGCCGAAATCACCGCCGTCAACGTCACCTCCCCTAAGATCCGGGGCACCATACTTGCCCCTTTTGATGACAATGACATCGTACTGTTAGGAGCGCCTGTATACGGCGGCCGGCTACCCGCAGATGCTTCTGATTTCTTTAAAAAACTGGCAGCGTCCAACACCCCGGCCATACTCATCGTCGTATACGGCAACAGGGAGTATGAGGATGCGTTGCTGGAACTTAAGGATGTTGCCTCAGCATGTGGATTTATTCCTGTTTCCGGGGCCGCGTTTATCGGCGAGCACTCCTTTGCAAGTGCGCAGATTCCCATTGCCATGAACCGGCCCGATGAAAACGATCTGAAACAGGCCGAAGACTTTGGAAAAAAGTCCGGATATCTGTTAAAAAAGACCAAGGATTTAAAGAAAATTTCGGCCTTGGAGGTACCGGGAAAGTTTCCGTACAAGGAGGGCATAGGCCAGGGGGCCCCGGACTTCATCAAGGTAACGGAATTATGCACCAGTTGCGGGATTTGTGCGGATGCATGCCCGGCAGAGGCCATTGATGCGGAAAAAGGGTTTGCCGCCATTGCAGCAGAGTGCATTCGGTGCTGCGCCTGTATCAAAGCGTGTCCGGAACAGGCAAGGCAGATGAAGGACGGCCCCATCAAAGACACGGCCAGGTGGCTGAACGAAACCTGTTCAACCCCCAAACCCGTGCAGACCTTTTTTGCCGCAGAGCCCTGAATTAGCATCTGAACGAAAACCTGAAACTCGATAATCCAGTTTTTAGGGAATTTGCCCAAATTCAAGGCGGGGGCAAAATTTACGATTTTGGGCCAGGCACGGATTTTATCTGACCCTTCGCCCGGAACAGGCCCATAACACGGCGTATCAAAGCCTGGCATCTCTGCCATTTCTCTTGATAAATCAGACAGTTTATTATAGACTTATTTGGTTTAACAGATGATAAAAATAAGGATTCTAAATGAAATTCTCCTTCAACAAAAAAGATGTCCTGGAAGTTCTGGCCAAAGTCCAGGGTATCACCGGCAGAAAAACAAATTTAAAAATCACCTCTGATATATTGATCAAGGCATCGGAATCAAAAATAACCATCACGGCCAATGACCTTGAAACGGTTTTCACCGGCACCTATGAGGCACAGGTTGATACGCCGGGCATTCTGTCTATCAACTCAAAGAAATTCTTTGAAATCATCAGGGAATATCCCAATGAAAATATCTGCATCAATGAAGTTGAAAACCGATGGGTTGAAATAGGGTCCGGGGACAGTGTTTTTCACATTGTCTCCTCGGACTATGAAAATTTTCCGGAAACCCCTGTGATTGAAAACGTCGGCTTCATAGACATTGCAGCCAAGGACCTGAAACAGATGGTGGCCGTCGCTTCGGCGGTGGGGTACCAAAACGATGAAAAAAGAACCTATGTCCTGGGCGCATTGATTGAAAAAGCCGAGGTTGACGGCGCAGAGATGCTTCGGATCGTATCAACGGATTCAAGACGGCTTCACTGCTTTGACGCGCCGTTTCAAGGGAATCTTGATTTAGGGGAGTCCCGGATAATCATCCCCAAAAAAGGACTGGCCGAACTTGGAAAATTCATTGATTCCAATATAGAAACCATCAAGGTCGGGGTCAAGAATAATCATTTTGTGTTCCAGCGGGCCAATGAATCCATCATGATCAAACTGCTGGAAGGCGACTATCCGGACTACAAGCTTGTCATAAACCTGGAGGAGATGATCCCCATTGAAATTGACCGGGAAATGTTCCTGACGCTGATGAAACGGGTATCCATCCTTACCTCGGAAGACTATAAAAGCGTTGTATTCAACTTCACGGAAAATAATCTGACCGTTACCATCACCAACCCTGAGATCGGCGAATCAAAAGAGCAGCTTATGCTTGGTTTCTCAGGCGAAGAGATAAAAAGCGCCTTTAACCCACGGTACTTCAAGGACGCCCTTAATCTGTTCGACGACGAAATTGTGACCTTGAACATAAAAGACAGCAAAAGCCCCTGCATCGTTAAAAGCATGAAAAACAACAACCTTATCTGCGTAATAATGGCCATCCATTTATCATGAATAAAAATCAAGGAAATAAAGATTACGGCGCAGGCGCCATCAAAGTTTTAGAAGGCCTTGAAGCCGTTCGGAAAAGACCGTCCATGTACATCGGCAACGTGGACCTTGAAGGCCTGCATCATCTCGTATATGAGGTGGTGGACAATTGCATTGATGAGGCCATGGCAGGATATTGCGATACGGTTTTTGTCACCATCCATGAAGATATGTCGGTGAGTGTGGAAGACAACGGCCGGGGCATCCCGGTTGAAATGCACGAAACCGAAAACATACCGGCCTGCGAGGTGGTCATGACCAAACTGCATGCCGGCGGCAAATTCGATAAGGACGCGTATAAAGTCTCCGGCGGCCTGCATGGTGTGGGTATCTCCGTTGTCAATGCCCTGTCCGAACACCTGACCATGGAGGTGTTCAAGAACGGAAAAATCTACAACCAGACCTATTCCAAAGGCCACAAACTCACTGAACTTGAAATCCTTGGTGATACGGAAAAAAGAGGCACCCGGATCACATTTTCACCGGATTTCACCGTTATGAATCAAAACGAATTCAGCTATGATACCCTGTCCCGGCGAATGCGGGAACTGGCCTTTTTGAACAAAGGGGTCAGAATTATCATTGAGGACGAGCGCTCCGCCCATAAGGATGACTTTCATTATGAAGGGGGGCTTATCTCTTTTGTGGAATACCTGAACCGGTCATCTGCCCCGTTGCATGATCCCATCCACATTGAAGGGGATAAAAATGATGTTCAGATAGAAGTTGCCATCCAGTACAATGACACCTTCAAGGAAAAACTCTACTCATTTGCCAACAATATCAGAACCATTGAAGGCGGATTCCATGTATCCGGGTTTAAAGGCGCCCTGACCCGTACGGTTAATGCTTATATTTCGGGCAACAGCAATCTGCCCAAAAATATGCAGAACATCAAGATCAGCGGCGATGACATGAGAGAGGGGTTGGCCGTCATCATCTCGGTCAAACTCATGGAGCCCCAGTTTGAAGGCCAGACCAAGACAAAACTGGGCAACAATGAGGTCAAGGGCATTGTTGAATCCCTGCTCAATGAAAAACTGGCCCAGTTCCTGGAAGAGAATCCCAATGTGGCCAAAAAAATCATCGCCAAGGGCGTGGATGCGGCACGGGCCAGGGATGCGGCCAAGCGGGCCAGGGAACTTGCCCGTAAAAAAGGGACCCTGCTTGATTCCACACTGCCGGGCAAACTTGCCGAATGCCAGTTTGCCGATCCTGCAGAACGCGAACTGTTCCTCGTGGAGGGCGATTCTGCAGGCGGATCTGCCAAACAGGGCCGGGACCGGCGCTTCCAGGCCATCCTTCCGTTAAAGGGTAAAATCCTTAATGTGGAAAAAGCACGGTTCGACAAAATTCTTCGAAGTGATGAAATAAAAAACATCATTACGGTGTTAGGTACAGGCGCAGGCAGGGAAGAGTACAACATAGAAAAAATCCGTTATCATAAAGTGGTCATCATGACGGATGCGGACGTGGACGGCTCACACATCCGGACCCTGCTGCTCACCTTTTTTTACCGCCAAATGCCGGATTTGATATCAAACGGCTATCTGTATATTGCCCAGCCCCCGCTTTTCAGGGTGGGATCAAGGAAAAACGGCGTATACCTGAAAAATGAAAATGAATACGCCGACTACCTGATCCGCAGAATTGCATCCCAGAAGCAAATTGTGCTCAACGGCCGGGACATCTCTCTAGGTGAGGATGACTTCTATGCGTTCCTGCAAAACATGACAGATTACTTCAACAATATGAACCAGCTGCACAAACGCGATTATGATACAGATCTTCTGTTTACCCTGATCAGGGAAGGGGTCAGTTCAAAGCGTTTTCTGGAAGAAAAAACCAACCTGGAAACCTTGTCCCACAAGCTCCAGGATAAAGGATACGCCCCCCAGCAGATCGAATTTGATGAGGAACGCAACATTTATGAAATGGATGTCCTGGACAACACAGGACAGACAAAGCTCTTGCGTGTGGGAAGAGATATTCTCGGCACCAACGATTATCAAAAAATGCGCCAGGCCTATGAAAAAATAAAAGAGTTGAACCAGCCCCCCTTTTCCATCTCCTCAAGGGCAGCGGACGCAAAAACCGTAACCACCCTTGATGATTTAAACGGCCTTTATGAATTCCTCATGGCCGAAGCCAAAAAGGGTATCAATATACAACGATACAAAGGTCTGGGTGAGATGAATGCGGATCAGCTGTGGGAAACAACCATGAATCCGGAAAAACGGATTATGCTCAAGGTGGATATTGAAGATGCGGAAAAAGCGGACGAGATATTTACCCTGCTCATGGGCGAAGAGGTGGAACCCCGGCGTAATTTTATCCAGAAGCATGCATTGGAAGTGTCTTCCTTAGATTATTAAAGAGCGTATGGACGGAAACCAGTGTTTGGACGAAAAGTTGCCCAGATGCAAGGCGCATAAAAATTTGTAACCGGAGCAACCTTATGGTTGTGAGGATTGTAGTTTTTTATGCAACGCGGCAGGTGGGTAGCTTTTCGGCCAAACACTAAAAAAGGAGAGTTGATTATGGCAGGTCTAAACAAGGTCATTCTGATCGGTAATTTGGGAAGAGACCCTGAAATCAGATATTCCCAGCAGGGATTGGCCGTGGTGAATTTTTCACTCGCCACCACTGAAACCTGGACTGACAGAAATACAGGGGAGCGCCAGGATAAAACAGAATGGCACAGGATTGTGGTGTTCGGCAAACAGGCAGAAACCTGTGAAAAATACCTGTCCAAGGGAAAACAAGTTTATATTGAAGGCCGGCTGCAGACCCGGTCTTGGGAAAGAGATGGCCAAACCCATTACACCACGGAAATTGTCGTTTCAAACTTCATGTTTTTAGGCAGCCGGGACAGCGGTGGCCAGTCCGGCCCAGGCGGGAACGATTACCAAAGAGGCGGATATCAGAGCCGACAAAATTCAGGCGGTGGGGGTGGAGGCGGATATACCCAGAACCGTCCCGCGCCCAATTCAGATAATTTCCAGGGACCGGCCCAGCCCGGCATGCCGGATGGGCATGACCCATCCATTCCGGATGACGATATACCGTTCTAAACAGCACCAATGATTTTTTTGTAAAAAAAGCGGTGCATATACCTGAATATGCACCGTTAACTTTTCAGGGATTTATAATGTCTAATGGCTGATTTAACGCCATTGAACAGGCTGACATCTCCAAAGCAAATTATTTTTGCAAAATAATCCTCTTTAAGATTTAAAGAAACGAAGATCTCTTTTTCAGACAATCCTTTTTCCCAAAGAAAAATAATATTACCATACAAATTTTGAAGAAAATCTAACTTTCTTTGTATGTGTTGTTTGCCGTTGTTTCTTCTTGGAGAGTGACTGCATAAAAGACTCCTGAAATCTAAAGATAAAATTTTTTTCAAAGAATCAATTTGGAGGCCGATATTCTCATCTGCTCTAAAATATTTTATTTTATCACCCAAGTATAGATCGCCAGAGAAAAGGATACCTTCGTTTTCTATCAGGTAAGCGTTGTGGTCATTTGAATGGCCTGGCGTATATACAGGTATTAGTTGCCCCATAATAGTCTCTATTTTATCAGGGATTTGTTTGAGACTTGCAGGCCCGGCATTTCCCCACATATATTTCTGATATGGCAAAATCTTCATTGGGGTTGCCATTTGTTTTATGGTCATGGCATGGCCGTAGACATTTGCGTTCAGCGCCTGCTTTATTGCACTGACATTACCACTGTGATCCTCATGATAATGAGTTAAATAAATGTGCTTCACGTTGTGTTTAGTGGCAACCTCAATGATCTCTTTTTGCATGTGCGATTGTGCTGTATCAATCATTATATCGCCCAGAACGTAACAATATACAGTCATGACTGGCGAACCAATTAACGACCAGCCTAATTCATAGGCATTGATTTGATTAAATTTATGCGTTTTGAGTAGTCTCATAATACCTTGCTCATCGGAAAGGCAGATCTGAAATTAAAACCTTTGGAATAGATCGTGTACGTTGAGGATTAAATTTCAAACCAACACCGTAATCGGCAAAATTTAAGGATTTCGACCGGGAACGAACTATGGATTTTATATATATTGCGTTACGCCTGCGCAAGAAGAATTTCTGATTTTCTTTCAAACTAACGGCCATGGGCCGACCTGGTCTATCAACGCCCAGGGCCAAAACATTGGTTGTTGACAAAACTCTTTTTTGAAACATTACATCATCAGGGAGCAGTGAGACGCCTTGGATATAGATTGCAATCAAACCTATAAAAATCATATCAATTCTTCATGTGATTGCCTTGGCCGGCAAGTAAACGCTAATTCAGGGCAAACGCATTAAAATTTTTTTATTGAAAAGAGGTATGCAAAGTTGAACCTTCCTGATATCTAAATTCCTTTTTATAACCTCATTTCAAGGAATTGAGTCATGACCGCCTCAAATATTACGCTGATCTCGAAATTCTCAAAGATAAATGACCCTCGACTGGATA
>JAKSBO010000129.1 GCA_022361095.1 Desulfobacterales bacterium
GATCCAGTTTTTGTTAATTTGCCCAACTTTGGCGTTGGAAAAAATTTTTAATCCTCAAAATATATTGTATATTCCTCCGGTTAAAAATTATTTCCGTCTTGAATTTGAACAAATTCCCTAAAAACTGGATTATCGAGTTTTAGGCAGGTTGTGCGTTTTCTTCGCCCTTTAATTCTGAAATTTTTCTCAAACCGGTCGATTGATTAAATGCTAAAAATTTAAATAGATACATAATATTATCCGGAAGTTATATTTTATAAAAATTTATTGCATCCTGCCCCTAGGCCTTTAAATCGCCTGATAAACAATTTACACAAAATAACACGCTTCTAACAATCGTCATCTATAACTAATCGTTATCTAAAAATCATTTCTATATCAGGCAAGTCACCAGTGTGTCTCTGCCTGCTTTAATTAATTATCCGGAGGTGGATTTGTCCTGGAAAAATATCAGTATAACAAAAAAAATTGGAATAGGAATCGGCACGGTAGTCTCCCTTTTAGGGGTGATAAGCATCATTACATATCTGGGTGTCGAAGGCATTGTCCTTGACGCAGGAGAAGTCATCGAAGGCAATAAGCTGTCAGGGGTTTTAGCACAAAAAGAGGTGAATCAGATGAACTGGGTATCCAGCGTCAGTCGTTTATTTACCGATGAAAGCCTCACACACCTGGACGTGGAAACCGATGGACACAAAACCGGTTTTGGCAAATGGCTGTACGGCGACAGCCGCAAGGCAGCAGAAATCCTGGTCCCGGAACTGGCTCCTTTGTTTAAAGCCATTGAAAAACCCCACAATGATCTGCATCAATCCGCCATTGCCATCAACAACATTTTGAAAAGAAATCATGGAGATCTGGCCCGGGATCTGGCCGATCATCTGGCCGAACTTCTTAACTGGGTAGGACAACTTAATCAAACCGT
This sequence comes from Desulfobacterales bacterium, assembly GCA_022361095.1. Classification (GTDB taxonomy): domain Bacteria; phylum Desulfobacterota; class Desulfobacteria; order Desulfobacterales; family Desulfobacteraceae; genus Desulfobacter. The sequence goes on from JAKSBO010000129.1 coordinate 926, forward strand.
GGCCGAGGAAGCAGGCGGGACGTACACATATCAAAACCAGCTTCAGGCGGCATCAGGCAAGGCCATTGACCTGATTCAGGCCATGCGCGCACTTGACATGCCGGTCCCTGAACAACAGCAAGAGGCCCTGAAAACGCTTAAACGGATGCGTTTCGGCAATCTGGACGAGGATTATTTTTTTATACTTAATACTGATGGTGTCGTACTCATGCACCCCTTAAATCCTGCCCTTACGGGAAAAAAAATTAGCGGCATTAAAGATGAAAACGGCAACAAACCCTTTGAGGCTGTTCTCCAGGGAGAATTTAACCCGGGTGAGGGATACACAGCTTTGGACCAAAGCTTATTTAAGGGCCTTCATTCGGTCCCAATGCTGATTTTTTCAAAAAAATTTGCTTTATGGGACTGGGTCGTCTGCGCAAGTCTTCACGTTGACGGCACCAACAACAAACTTAAAAACCGGGTAAAGGATCTGGCACAGGGTATCCCGTTTAAACTGAACTTAGAACTAAATCCCAGCCAAAGCCGATTTGGCAAATTTTTATCCGCGCCTGAAACCAAAAAACTTATCGCCACATTTCCAGAAATTCAGACGATAATGCCGAAACTTGCACAAGCCCACGCAACACTGCATAGAAACGCCTGGGAAATTGAAACGGCAATTAATGATATGGATATGCCCTGGGCAATGAATATCCTGGCAAACAAAGTCCGGGTAGCTTTGGCCCACACAAAAAAATTGTTTGAGCAGGCCATAGATGCCGAAACCCAATTGACCCAAAGCAGGGTAAGTGCCGAAAAAATATTTACCACCCAAACCCTGCCCGCCATGGATCGGTTGAAGGGTATTATGGCGGAGATTCAAAAAACGGTCAGACAAGAAATTATGACAGATGAACAGATGCTCAGCCATGCCGGAAAGGTTAGAAACCGGGTACTTTTTATGGGAATTGCAGCGGTTCTGATCGGATTAGTGCTTATCTTCACAATTTCAAGAAGCATCAGCCGGCCTCTGATCCGGGGCGTTGACTTTGCCAAAATTATTGCCGGCAAAGATTTAACCCGGCAACTTGATATTTACCAGGCAGATGAAGTCGGGAACCTTGCATCCGCATTGAACGGCATGTCCGGCAATTTACACAAGATTGTTACCGACGTTGTCACAGGGGTTGACACCCTTACAACATCCTCGACACAATTGGCGTCGGTCTCGGAGCGAATCGAAGCCAGTGCGGATCAAACATCGGAAAAAACGAAAAAGGTCTCAGCATCTTCCAGGAATATGAGTACCGATATGAACAATGTTACCGAGGCCACGCAGCAGGCTGCCAAAAACCTGCAGATGATTGCCTCGGCCATTGAAGAGATGGCAGCCACCATCCAGGAGATTGCCCTGAATACGGAAAAAGGCAGCAGCACAACCGCCAAAGCAGTTACCGCTGCAGGATCGGTCTCCGTCAAGGTTAAAGATCTCAACCAGGCAGCGGAAGAGATAAACAAGGTGACCCAAACCATTGATGATATTTCCGGACAGACAAACCTGCTTGCGTTGAATGCAACCATTGAGGCGGCCCGGGCCGGAGAGGCCGGCAAGGGATTCGCTGTTGTTGCAGGTGAAATAAAGACCCTGGCCCAGCAGACAGCCGAGGCCAACCGGGACATCAGCACCAAAATCAGCGGCATCCAGGTGACTGCAGTGGAGTCGGCCAATGCCATCGGCAGCATTGCAAATGTTATCAATGAGGTCAACGAGATCGTCAATGCCGTTGCCTCGGCCATTGAAGAGCAGGCCGTTACTACCCGGGAGATATCCAATAATATCAGTGATGCGGCAAGGGGCCTTGATGAGGTAAAC
>JAKSBO010000421.1 GCA_022361095.1 Desulfobacterales bacterium
CTCGGACGGTCAGGTAAATGCGTTTGTGCCGGGGCGAATCCAAGGCTATTGTAATTTTTCCTTTTCCTTCAATGGATTCGGCTGCGTTTTTAATCAAATTCCATAAAATCTGCTGTAGATGAACCGCATCCATATAAACAAACAATCCACTTTCAAGCCGGGTAACAATATTGATACGATCCTGCCAGTCAGGTGTATTGTCAAACAAAATTTTTACATCAGCAATGGCCTTGCCCAGGTCAATAAACGCTGCGCTGGTTCGGCCGGGTTTTGAAATCAATCGAATATCAGTCACAATCTGTTTAAGACGTTCCGTTTCCCTTAAAACAATCTGCATCAGTTTATCATTTTCCCCTGTCAGTGCCATGTCTTCTTTCAGCATCTGTATTGAGCCTGACAAAGAGGCCAAAGGATTTTTAATCTCATGGGCAATGCCTGACACGATTTCATCCACAGCGGCCATTTTTTCCACCCGTTTTAAATGTTCCTGGGCAATTTTAAGGTCTTTTCTGGCAGTTTTAAGCTGTAACGCAAGAATGCCGCTTAAAGCTGCCGTGGCAAAACAGGCTGAAATGATAATCACGATCCGATACAGGATATGGTGCTGGTCCATTGCCAAGGCAAGGGGCTGGTGTCCCGGGAAAGGGGCAATGATCCTAAGATACGCAAGCTCAATGAGAAGGCCGTATTGAAGACTTGAGGCCAAGGCCACTGAAAAGCTGCCCCGGGCAAGCAGCAGCATGGCAGCATAAATGATGACCAAAAGATATAAAAATGTAAAAATGCTATGATAACCGCCGGTAACAAAAACAATGGCCGTAACAATAAACGTATCAATAATTATCTGGGTATAGGCAAGGGCATAGAGATATTTTTTGCGGTAAAGCCAGATAAAATAAACCAGAGACAGCCCCCAAACAGTGCCGGAAATTTTGTACAGCGATAAAAAAAACGGATCCCTGTGGCCGGACAGACCGGTATCGGAAAAAAAAAGGGTAGAGAAGATCAATACCAGGGCAAACACAGCCCTGGCCAGGATAAGCCATTTGAGCTGAATAAACAGTTCCCGGGTCCGTCGAAAAAAAAAATCCGGGCTATCCAACGGCGCCCGCCATTGAAAAAATAGGCAGATACATGGCAATAACAAGACCGCCGACCACAACACCTAAAAAGACCAGCATAAAAGGCTCTATCATATCCGTAAGATTTTTGACGGCCTGGTCCACCTCATCATCATAAAAATCGGCTATTTTGGTCATCATTACATCCAGAGCACCTGTGGATTCACCCACTGCGATCATTGAGCAGACCATGGCCGGGAATACCCCGCTCTCCAGCAAAGGGTCCGCCATGGAACGGCCTTCGGCAATACCTGTCTTCACATCTGATATGGCAAATTCAATAATTTTATTACCTGCGGTTTTGCCTACAATATCAAGGGCTTCAAGAATAGACACCCCGGAGGAAATCATCGTGGATGTGGTACGGGTAAATTTCGCCACAGCCACCTTTCGTATCAAAATGCCGATGACAGGCAGGCGCAAAAACATGTCATCCAGAAAAATCCGGCCCTTTTTTGACTTATAGGTCTGCCTGAAAAGGAAAATTGCACCAATTAATCCAAGGATCATCCATAGGATATTCCCCACCACAAAATTACTCAGCGTCACGACCATCTGGGTGGGGGCGGGCAGGGCCGACCCCATGCTGGCAAACATTTTTTCAAACACCGGTATAACAAAAACCAGGATAACACCGACCACAATAACCGCCACAGCCATTGTGATAGCCGGGTAGGTCATGGCCCCCTTGACCTGCTTTTTGAGTTTTGCCATTTTTTCGGCATAGGCTGACAAGCGCTGCAAAATTACATCAAGAATACCGCCGGCCTCCCCGGCGGAGATCATGTTGATAAAAAGTTCGTTAAAGGTTTTGGGGTATTTTTTCAAGGCATCGGCAAAGGTCTCTCCGGATTCAACAGACTCCTTAATATGCTTGAGCTGTTTTTTAAATGTCGGATTCTCCTGCTGGGAGTACAAAAGCTCCAGGCATTGGAGAAGCGGCAGCCCCGCGTCAATCATGGTAGAAAACTGTCGTGCAAAAACGATAACATCACTATCTTTTACCTTGGGCGCAAGAAAGGAGACGTTTTCAAGCAGGTCTTTTGGTTTTTTCCTGACTCTGGTCGGCGTTATTTTACGGCGCTCCAGGCTGGACCTCACCTGTTCAGCGGTTTCAGCTTCCATCTCCCCTTTAATTTTTCTGCCTTTGGGATTTTTTCCCTTCCACTCGAAAATAACGGCCATAACCATTCCTTCATGTTTTTAAAATAAGATCGTGACCGTCCGGTGCCGGCCATTAGGTTGCGATGTAAACCCAGGGATTGTCAGAACATTGTAAATTCAA
>JAKSBO010000899.1 GCA_022361095.1 Desulfobacterales bacterium
CTGTGCAGTGAGGCAGATGCCTTTATTGCTGCGTCTTTGGCACCCATTGGCGTACCGTTTTCCGCCCAGATGGCGTTCATGGTCCTGGGCCCCATGCTGGATATTAAACTGATTATTATGTATCTGGGCGTTTTTACAAAAAAAATGATTGTCACACTTTGTTTTTCCATTGTGGTTTTTGTTCTTTTTGTCATGGTATTTTTACATATGGCATTGACCATGGTATCCACAACAGGGGCAGGGCTATGAGCATAAGAAAGTATATGCCTTTATCTGTTTTTTCCATTTGGCTGATGACCCTTTCATGGCTGTTGTGGGAAGATAATTTACAGCTCTTTTTAAAACCGTCTTTTAAGGGCCTGGTTACTGCAGCTTTCGTGTTCAGCCTACTTTTATGCGTTGGATTGGTTGCTCATCTTTTCCAGTCTAAAGATACCGGCACGGGGAAACATTCATGGATCAACGGCCTGATCCTTCTTTTGCCCGTGGCCTTTATCTTCCAGGCAGGGCAAGGCACCCTCGGCGAATACGCCATGCAAAAACGATCAATGGCGGCGTCTGCCATTCAAAAAAACCAAATTACAAGTTCGGATGAAAATCAATTGAATCCATCCATTGAAAAAGAGGCGAACCCGGATAAAGATATCTCCATTACCACGCTTATTCGCAAGTTTGAGCAATTCGACGGTAAACAGGTCAGTATCCAGGGGCTTTTTGCAAAAACCGTCTCAGGCCATGATGAATTATCTGCGGTATTCCGGTATCTGATCACATGCTGTGCCGCCGATGCCCAGCCGGTTGGCGTATTTATCAGCAGCGGGGTTGGAAAAGGCTTTGAAAACAATCAGTGGGTGAGGGTTAAAGGGCAAGTGGAGCTAAGAAAAATGGATGAATTTGACGTCATTTTCATGGATGCCGACACCCTGGAGCCGCTAAAAGTACCGGATAAAAAGTCTATTTATCTTTATAATTGAAATCATTGCTCTATCTGGCCGCTATCATTATTATCCGGCGGATATATCGGACTGCCGTTTTGTAGATAATTATCGATTACGGCGTTCAAAATGGGCAATGTTTCCCGTGAAACCACGTGAACATGAAAAAATTTAAATTTATCAGATTAATAAAATCTGATACTGTTTCTATTTTGATTTCATGTTTCAACTATTTATCACTAGGAGCTTTTGACGTGGAACAAGACAACATTATTCGGTTTGCCTCCCGGATGGATTACCTGCCGCCGTACCTTTTCGGTATGATCAATAAAATGAAAATGGAGAAACGGCGCAACGGGGACGATGTCATTGACCTTGGTATGGGAAATCCAATGGATCCCACACCTGATGCGGTTATTGAAAAGCTGGTGAACGTTGCCAAAGATCCGAAATCCCACAGGTATCCGGAAAGTTCAGGACTTCCCAATTTAAAAAAAGAGATTGCCAAGTATTACGACCGCCATTACAACATCTCCCTGGATGCGGACAAAGAGACCTACTTTACCATTGGGTCCAAAGAAGGCATTTCCCATTTATGCCTGGCCATCATGGGCCCCGGTGATTGCGTTCTGGTTCCGGCTCCCGCTTTCCCCATCCACATTTATGCAGCGGTGATCGCCGGTGCAAATGTAATGAGAATCCCTCTGGAACCTGAAAATGGTTTTCTGGACAGGATTATCACGGTGTGTGAATCCTGTTATCCCAGTCCAAAAGTTCTTATGCTCAACTATCCCCATAACCCCACCGGCGTTGTAACGGATAAGGCTTTTTTCCAAGAGATCGTAAAGCTGGCCA
>JAKSBO010000959.1 GCA_022361095.1 Desulfobacterales bacterium
AAAAATGGTTAAAAATTACCCCATTCCCACCAGCTATACCCAGCCTGTGGTCCTGAGAAAAGATCCGGATCACCTGATCCTGGTTGGACAGGACATTGAACGGTTCAGCCTGGAAACCGGTAAACGGGATGTGCTCATGCCGTTTTTGAACACCAAAAAGCCCGAGGATATGAGAAACTGCCTGGCCAACTGGCAGCCCGGCAGCCCCGGTGACCATGGCATATTCGTCAACCCCTACTATGATGCAAAGGGAATGGGCTACTTTTTCATCGACAAAAACAGCGGGAAGATGGACGACCTGAGGAGCAAAGACGTCTGGTTTGCCTATTCCAGTGTGTTGTCTCCGGATCAAAAATACATCTATGCCATCATGGATGAGCTGATCAAGGTGGACCGGGCCACCGGAGAAACCCTGAAGGTGGCCCATTTGGAAACCGGCACCAACTACACGGTGGCCATCACCTCTGACGGGAAAAAAATCTATGCCGGCCCCGGCGGACCCGACATAAGCGTGTATGATGCCGATTCCCTGGAATTGCTGAATATTATCCCGTTGATGGCCGACGGGGTGGTCACCCAGATGCTGTCCGGAAAATAATCTTTTGGAGCGATGAGATTGGGCGGGCCGGGACAGTGCCGGTCCGCCTGGTCCCCAAAAAACGAAATTGAAAAAAAGGAACCATAGTAGACGCATGCAATCCAAATCCAAGAAAAAATTAATCCTGATCCTCATTGCCGTTGTGCTGCCGGCCATTGCATTGGCGGCCCATGAATTATCAGTGGTGTATATTCAGGATAGGACCTGTGTCGGTTGTCATGAAATGAAAGCGCCCATTGAAAAATGGAAGGCGTCAGGAACGGCCAAGAACCACAGGAACTGTGCCAAATGCCATTTTGATTCCGGATTTGAGGGATGGATGCACATGAACAAATCCGCTGTCCGGTTTTTTGTGGAACATTTCAAGCGTGATCCCGATGCCCCTATCCTTCCCAAGGAAGAGCCCCTTTTTCTTGAAGAGGGAAAAGAGCCGGGCTACTGGAGCCATGTCCCCAATTCCCGGTGCTTTTCCTGTAAAAATGTTAAAAACCATCAACCTGCCGACCAGGTCCGGATCCATAAAAAGCTGATTAAAAACATCGTAGCCCAGCCCTGCAAGGACTGCCATAACCATGAGATGAGAAACGGGCAGAAATTTTTTGAGCCGGTCACGGCCCAGGCCGGCTGATGAAAGGGTCTGGCATGGAAATCGCCCGGCACTGGGTGGGTGGCGGCCCGGACAATGAACCGGTCCTGCCCTGGGAGCGTCTTAAGGCCTTTTTTTCCGACACTGATTTTCACCGGCAGGATATTGAAGAGATCGTGTCCCGGCCCGGCCGTATATATATTGGCGATGAATTTTGCCCCAAGCGCCTGCCGGATGAAAAAGATCTGAAAAATAAGCTGAAAGCAGCGGATCAAAAAGGACTGCCCGTCACCCTGCTGACGCCGGTACTCACCGACGGCGGCATAAAGGCCTGGGGTAACGTGTTTGAAATATTCCATCAGTGGGATGATACCGCTGAAGTGGTGGTGAATGATCCGGGTGTCCTGCTCTATCTTAAACAGACATTTCCCGGATTCAGCCTCTCCATGGGAAGATTGTTCAATAAAGGGTTTAAAGATCCCCGTCTGGATAAAAAAAGCATCCCCCCGGCAGCCGCCGCGGCCTGCTTGAATCACGGTTCGTTCCAACATGCCAACTTAAAAGGCCTGGCCAAAAACCTTGGCATTCAAAGATTTGAGCAGGATCTGTTTCCCCATGCCGATCTTGATGCACACGTTTCAGGCCTGAACGGTTCGGGCATTGATCTGTCCGTTTATTTTCCTTTTGGCTATGTCACAACAGGCCGGGCCTGCCTGACAGCGGGCATGAACGGCCGCCCCGGTGCCAGGTTCAATTTCAGTGGCGGCTGCCACGCCCCCTGCACCACCCACCGGTTCAAACTCAGCCATCCGGGCCATGGCCCGGATCTGCTTCAAAACGGCAACACCATATTTTATCCTTACACGGCCTCCATGCTGGGCCATCTGTTTAAAACCGCCGAAACCCACAGTCTGCGACTGGTCTGGCAAGGGGGGCTGGCATGAATATCATTACCCCTGTCCGGGCCCTTGAAGAGCTGGAAATGCTGATTGCCAACGGTGCGGATGAACTCTACTGCGGCCTGAAAACAAGGGAATGGGACGAGATTTTCAGTGAAAACCTGTGGATGAACCGGCGAAGCCCGGACCATGCCAACATCACCTCATTCAAGGATCTTGAGACCCTGATCGCCGCGGCCCACGAACATGCCGTCAAAGTGAGCGTCACCCTGAATGCCCCGTTTTATCCTGAAAACGGCATGGCTTATCTGCTGGCCTTGTGCCGCCGGCTTGGGGAGATGGGTGTGGACGCATTGATTGTTTCGGATCTGAACCTGCTGGCTGAGCTCTCCCGTCTGAACCTGGACTTACGGATTCATTTAAGCAGCCTTGGCGCCTGTTTCAACGCCTATGCCGTACCCTTTTACAAATCCCTGGGGGTTAAGCGTATCATTCTGCCCCGCCAGTTGACCCTGCCTGAAATAGAAGCCATCGTCACCAGGCACCGGGATGAGATGGAGTTTGAAGTGTTTGCCGTGAACGACGGGTGCTATTTTGAAGAATCATTTTGCCAGACCAGCCACGCCCTGGGTGCATTTTGCCTCACCGACTGGGCAATCACGCCCCTGGGAACCGGCAGCCCCGGCACCGGAGACGACACCGTTCACACGGATTTAAAACAGCGCCTGGCCCACTTTAAAACCTATCTTTGGTACCAGAACAATTGCGGCTCCAGTTTCCAGCAGGACGGCCTGCCCAACGGCCCCTGCAGCCTCTGCCGATTCGGCGATTTCCGGGACTGGGGCGTTTCGGCCGTTAAACTCGTAGGCAGAGAAGCCTCTTTTCACCGGAAAATGGGCAGTCTGCAACTGGTCAAAGCCGTCCGGGACAAAGCCCGGCAAACCCAAAACCGCGACAGGATAATGGAATATGCCAGACAGCTTCGCCAAACCCCTGAGTACTGTGACTCAGGATACATGTGCTACTTCGGGCCCGGCCGAAAACCGTAAATTTTGCCGATTACGTCGTTGGACACAAATTTTAATCCTCGGAATATTCAATATATGCCTGCGGTTAAAATCCGTGTCCGCCTTGTACTTGACAAAATTTCCAGGTTTTCGCCCAGACCCGATGTCAGGGGACACTGAAATAAAGGAGGTTGAGCCCTCTCTCCGGGAGCAGATGGGGTATCTGGGGGCTTACCTGAAACCCCACAAAAAGATATTGATCTTCTCTCTAAGTTTAAGCGCCTTGAGCACGGCTCTCGGCATGCTCCAGCCCTGGTTTGCCAAAATTCTCATCGACCGGGTGTTCCTGGGCAATCAGCCCGGGATGCTTTTTCCGGTCCTGGGGGTATTGATCCTCCTGCTTGTGGCGGGATTCGGGGTCAGGGTGGGCAACCGGTACCTCTATACCAAATACTCGGCCCGGATTCTCTTTGCCATGAGAGAAGACCTGTTCAACCATCTGCAGCGCATTCCCCTGGTCTATTTTTCAAAAAATAAAATCGGGGATATCTATTCCAGGATTGCCTCGGATATGGCCGATATCCAGGCACTGGTCACGGATATTTTCCCTAAATACCTGTTTGACTTTTTAACCTTTGTCATCACCGCCGTCATCCTCTTCTGGCTGAACTGGGAAATGGCCCTGATGAGCCTTGCCATCCTGCCCTTGGCCGTCTGGGTGGTCCAGGCCATCAAACCCAGACTGTTCGCCCTTTCCGAAGAACTTGCCAAAACCAATGCCGGTATTGCCCATTTTTTATTTGAGTCCCTGTCCAATACAGCGGCCATCCGGGCCTTTGGCGCAGAACGTTGCGAAAACGAAAAACTGTCCGCCAAACAGTCAGGGATTCTGGAGCTGCTGCTCAGGTTCCAGGTGCTGGGGGCTGTTTCCGGTTCCGTACCCACAGCCTTTGCCATTGTGAACACCCTGATCGTGTTCGGGTTTGGGGGATGGAAGGTCCTGGAAGGGAGTTTGACCATCGGTACCCTGGTGGCCTTTTCCGTTTACCAGGGCCGGGTATTCGGCCCCCTCCAGGGGCTGCTGGAGGGGATATTGTCCATTCAAAAGTCCAAGGTGGCCCTGAAACGGGTCCGTGAAATCCTGGATATTTCCCCCTGTGGGGATCAGACCGGGGATCAGGTGCTGAGCCCGGCAGTTTCCGCCGGGGACCTGGCCGTAAAGGATTTAAGTTTTTCCTATGACGGCCGGGCCCCGGTGTTTAAAAACCTCTCCTTCACCATTCCCCATGGGAAAACAACAGCCCTTGCCGGGGAGAGCGGCATCGGAAAAACCACCCTGTGCCACCTTTTCATGCGGCTCTACACCCCGGATGCCGGCACCATCACCTGGGGCGGACATGACATCCGCAGCCTGGACCGGCAATGGTTCAGAACACAGGTGGCCATGGTCTCCCAGGAAACCTTTTTGTTTCATACCTCTATTCTGGAAAATATCCGTTTTTTTAAACCGGATGCAGATATCGAAACCGTAAAAAAAGCGGCCAACGCGGCCCGGATCCACGACTTCATCCAATCACTGCCCAAGGGGTATGACACCCTTGTGGGGGACCGGGGCACCCGCCTTTCCGGGGGGCAGAAACAGCGGCTGAGCATTGCCAGGGCCATTCTCATGAATCCTGAAATCCTGATCCTGGACGAGGCCACGGCCTTTCTGGATAAAACCGCAGAACAAGGCATCAAGCAAACCCTGAAAAACCTGATGAGAAACAAAACCATTATCCTGGTCAGTCACCGGAAAACAGCCGTCAGCCACGCCAATCACCTGGTGGTCCTGGGCAGCGGCGGCCTTATTTTCCAGGGCAGTCCCCGGGAATTCGGCCCGGCAATTTATCATGACGCCTGAGATCGCCATCATCGACAGCGGCATTACCCCGGGCCACCCCCATGTGGGGCCCATCACCGGGGGGCACGGGTACGAAACCGATCCCAACACCGGCCAGGTGGCCCAAACCCGAGACCTCACGGACAACATCGGCCACGGCACGGCCATTGCGGGTATTATCAAGGAAAAAGTGCCGGACGCTCGTCTCTATGCCGTAAAAATTTTCAGCCGGGATCTGGGCACATCGGTAGAGGTATTGACCCGGGCACTGGCGTGGTGTGTCCGCCAAAGGTTTAACATCATCCACCTGAGCCTGGGGGTTGAAAACAAAGACGCTGCCGCGCCCTTGGAACAATTGTGCGACACCGCCCGGGAAAAGGGCACTCTCATCATCGCCTCGGCCCGGGGGCCGGAACACCGGATATACCCGGCCTGTTTCAGTAATGTTGTCTGCGCTTACCGGCACCCGGACTGTGCCTGGGACGACCTGGTGTTTCATTCCGGATCCGCGGTGGCATTCGGTGCCCACGGATTCCCCCGCCCCATTCCGGGCCTGCCCCAGGAAAAAAACTTCCAGGGCCACAGTTTTGCCGCAGCCCATGTCACCGCCCATGCCGCCGCACTCATGAAACAATATCCGGATTATTCTCTGGAAACAATTCTCCGGCAGTTGCAAAACAGTGCACAGTAAATTTGGGATAGGCTTATGGTCTCTGCGACATAGGCGCTTACATCTACATCAATTATTTTGGGCCTTCTGCCAGGAGTCGAACCAGCGGTGCAGGCGGCTTCCGGATATACCGGTACCCGTAAGGAACTGGGTGGATTTCAAAAAACCGGTTTCGGACCCCCCTGTAAAGATACCGTTTTCGATTAGATCCGAGGGCCGGACCCCCTGCTTGATATGCCCGCCGTTCTTGAGGACCTGTGAATAGCCCGAATCTTTATCCAGAAATCCCTGGGTGGTGGTTACAAAATGATCCATGAGCGACTGTGCGCCGTCAAGATCGGCAATGTAATCGGCCACGGTCAAAAATTCGGTCTTTACAAAACCGCTCAGCTCATTGGTGATGTCAATCAGGCTCTCCAGGCTCTCCTTGGAGGCGGCCGCAGCATTCAGAAAATCCTGGGCCTCAACGGGGTTCAAGGATTGGGCCGTTTCAAGAAGAGACTCAAAGGTATTAAAGCCTTGCCCGCCGCCCAGGGCCTCGGCCGAAGCCTGGATCAGGTTGTTCAGGCTTGTTTCACCCAGGGTGTCGGCATAGGCAAGGAAGGCTTCGCTATGGGTTGCATCAAGGCTGGATGCAACGCCCATAAAGGTGCCGAGCACCTCCTCTCCGGCCTTATCCGCAACCGATAAAAAAGTTTCCCGCTGGTCCTGGGTCATGGCGTTGAAATCCTCCAGGAAGCCATTAAAATCCTGGGTGTATTCCCCGGCCGCGATCAGGGCCTCCATCCGGTTTTCACCCAGAACGCCGTTCAGGTATACATATTCCTGGGCCAGTCCTGGTTCGTCCCCCTCTGCGGCAGCCTTTTCTTTGGTCAAAAAGTTGGTAAGCGCCGTCCCTTTGAGGTCTTGTGCGGCTGCGATAAATTTACCCGCCTCTTCCGGCGAATCCTTGCCGATATTGGCGGCCGTGTATAGAAAATCGTTTTTCAGGCTTCCTTCCAGGGTTTGGGCCATGGAAGAGAGCGCCTCAATATGGTCCGGATTCTGGGCCGCAGCATAAAACAAATAGCTCTTATTTTTCCCGATCAGCCCATCAGCCGCCGCAACCAGGTCGCTTGCATTGGAAGGGGCTGAATCAACCGCTGAGATGAAATTGGACAAATCAACATAATCAAGGTCTGAAGCAAACCGGAACAGGTCGGACCGTTGCTCCTGGCCGAGACTTTCAGCCACATTCAGCACCTTGTTGAAGCTGTTCCCAGACACAAGAGCGGCGGATAAAAAGTTGGACCGGGTCCCAGGGTTTTCGGCAAGCCGGTCCGTCATTGATACGAATCTGTCACGATGCAGGCCGGCATCGGCTGCCAGGGTTAAAAAATCTGCTCTCTCCGAGCCTTCTAGGCTGGTTGTCGTGGCCATGAGACCTTCCACACTCTCTTTGTCACCCTGGGTCGCCCGGAGAAAATTTTCAATATTTTCTTTATCCAGCCTGCTGGTAAATCTTAAAAAATCCGCCCGGCCCTTTCCAGCCGTTTCCTGGGTAAGGGAGAGCAGGTTTTCCAATCCATCTTCCGCCATTACCGCACTCTCGAGAAAATGGGTGAGGGCCGCACCCTCCAGCATATCCGCCGTCCGGATAAACGATTCAAGCGCATCCCCAGCGCCGGCCGCGCCTTTCAGAAAGCGGGAAAGGTCCTCCCGGCCAAGTTCTTCAGTATTCCGGATGATATCTTGCAAAGTTGTGGGTGACTCAGCAACAGCCGCAATGAAATTCTGCAGGTCACCGGCCTTTGCAGTTTCCCTGGTGCGGCTGAGAAGATCCGCAGCCTCCAGAAAAAAGGTTCGCTGATCTGCCGAGAGCTTTGCTGTCGCGCCAATGAGATTTTCCAGGTTCCGGCCGCTACCGGCCCGCAGGGCTGTGCTAAGGAACAGGGATCGGTCGTCCCCTTCAAAACTTTTGACCTGGGTTACAAAATCTTCAATTAAGGGTCCTGCATCCGCCAGGACAGATAGAAAATTAGCCCTGTCAGCACCTGCCAACTCTTCGGAAAGCAGGCTGCCGATATCCCCCCACAAAATATTTTCCTCCCCCAGTTCAAGGTAGGTGGAAAGAAGATCCTCATACTCGGATTGTGACAGGGCTGAATTCACCCCCGAGTCCTGCTGTGAAGCCAGCGCCACTGCCGGATCCACAACGCAGACATAGGCGGCCGAACCCGTTGCGGCCGCCCCTGCAGGGGCCGCCCTGGAGCCGGTTGAAACAGAATCCGTGTTTACCCTAAAGGCATATGACGCGTAATTGGACTGGACCTGCATATTCATAATTGACCCCTTGGATTGAAATCAGTGAAAATCAGAATATACATCGTCACGCTTTGGGATATTCTTAACAAATATAGAAAAATATACTTTTTTCTTACGGTACTTTCATGCGGCAGACGCCTTCGGGTTTTAAAAAATTTTAATTTGCCGGAAAAAAAGGCAGAAATATCATCTGCCCGATAATTTACCGGTATAGCCATAATAAAAGTCAAAGAAAATGATATGGCCGCAGTTTAAAAGAACAAATCATGCCTTGTCCGGCAATTTCCAGGCAATGAGCATGAACACAATTCCGATGGCGGCTGCCAGCAGCGTACCCGGTATAACGGGCAGCAATGCCTGGAATTTATCTGAACCTGTGGCCAGCATGACTTTACCACCGGCAATTTGATCAAAGAGCCAAGAGCCCTTGATACTGCCGTAAATCATGGTGTAAATTAAAGCGCCTGCCAGGCCTCCCCCGACAAAAAACAATGCATCCTTCCGCCCATCCGCCAAAGCGGTCAGGCCTGTTCCAGGACAGTAACCGGCTATTGCAAAACCCAGGCCCAACAGCGCTCCCCCAACAATGACACCAAAGTAACTGCTTTTAACCGAAAGGTGTCCGGCATTGATAACACCAAGTGCCATCAGCACAAATAACAAGGTACTACTGATGCCGATGGCAAAGAATATGGCTTTCATCAGGTGCAACTCTTTCAGGCGAAGCATATTAATAATATTTTGGGGGTTGGTGGCGCCCACCCGCTGCAGGGCAAAGCCAAAGAACGTTCCGAGTATGATTGCAAAAACGATCGTCATAAAACACCTCCTAATTTCTCTTGTAAACCAGGACAGCTGCAGGAACTGCGGCGGCAAATGCACCGGCGGCAAATAAATATCCACTTAAAGATGTCTGCATCATCCCACTCATCATGTGACCGCTGGTGCATCCACCGGCCAGGCGGGCACCGAAAAGAACAAGGACCCCGGCAAAAAACACTGTTACATACCGCAATGTGGGGTTGTCCCCAAAGCGTTTCCGCCAGACTTCAGGCGCAGTGCGGTCCGGCACCGTTGGCCTAGGGCCGCCTAAACGGGATGACAAAAGCGCTCCCAAGACCATGGCGATAACAAAAACAAAACTGTAATTGATTGGGTTGGCAACACTCCCGGCGTATTTACCGCCACTTTTGTTCAGGTATGCGTTAGGGCTGGAATAGCCTGATTTATTTTCTGAATCTTTCTGAATCACGGTATCTGAGAACAGGTTCCATACAATACCGTCAGCGATTACAAACTGGGTAGATACACCGATGGGTTTAACAAAAGCGACGGCGAGAAGGAACGCAGCGCCAAGAAGAAGTCCGCCTTTAAACCAATTTAATTGTCCGTTCATATTTATGACTCCTCAATGTTCGGGTTGCAATAGATGCGGTAAAGCGCCCCAAGTATTTCTGCCACAGCCTGACTTTTCAGACGGTAATAGATGATCTGACTTTCCCGTCGTGTGGCCACAAGATCTGCCCGTCTCAATGCCGCCAAATGCTGGGACAGCGCAGACTGGCTCAACGGCACGGCCTGGTTAAGCACACTGACCGGGCATTCGCCACCCATTAAGTGACACAACACCATCAGTCGGCTTGGATGACTCATGCTTTTAAGCAGCGTTGAAGCCTTTTCCGCATTTTGTTCAAGTTTTTGGGGAGATATTTGCATCATGAATCCACGTGTCTTTTTACATTAGCTTCTTCTAATTTAGATTAATCTAATATAAAGATTTGTCAAGGTGGAAACTGCAAAAAATATAATGGATAGAAACGGCTCTATTTTTTTTGGCTGACCAACACCCCGGCCCCCACCAAAAAGGCTCCGCCGGCCTGGCCCAAAGACAAAGATTCGCCAAGCAGGGTCCACCCGAGCACCACGGCAATCACCGGAACCAGGTTAATGAAAACAGCAGCCCGGGTGGCCGGTATCCGGGCCATGGCCCAATTATATAAGCCGAATGCACCCACCGAGGCAAAGGCGCCCAAAAGAATCAGCACCCCGATTAAATCAAGCCGGTAAAATTTCCCGGGTGACCCGGCAAGGTGGACAACGCCCGGAGAAAAAAAGATGAGTCCGGCGATAAATTGAAGCCCGGTCAGGGTCCAGGTATTATACCGGGCGCTTAACCGTTTCACCAGAAGCAGATTGCCTGCGGCACAGGCCATGGCCCCAAATTCAAGGCAATTGCCGACCAAAGGGTTATCCCCCACCCGGACCGGACTTGCCTGAAAGGTCAAAACAACCACCCCGGCCATTGATACAACCAGCCCGAAAATCACTTGCATGGTGATTTTTTCCGATAAAAAAAGCCAGGCGCCCAGGGCCACCAGCAAAGGTACCGACGCCGAGATCACCCCGGCCTGGGAAGAGGTGGTCAGTTT